>CANGYC010000093.1 GCA_947457975.1 Comamonadaceae bacterium
CAGAAATGGCATCAATGCCGCCGATGGCACCCGCAAGCAGGTGCACCTGGGTGCCGCCCTCGCGGGCCGCTGCCTCCAGCTGCTCGGGCAGGCCCAGCTCAGACAGGGCGCCGATGGAGAGCACCGCGCATTCCGTGCCGGCTGCCAGGGCCGGCTGCACGTGCTGCGCCAGGGCGCTGTGGCCGGCGCATTCGAGCACCAGGTCAACCTCGCCCACCGGTACCCGATCAACCGCCAGCGCGCGACCGGCCAGCACGTGGCCGACTTCTGCCACGCGGGGCGAAGACACCACCACATGCGTGATGCGCACACCGGGCGTGCCCTGCATGCGTTCGAGGATGGCGCGGCCGATGGCCCCGAAACCGATGAGCGCCACGCGCAGCGTCTGCCGGGTTCCCATGGCTCAGGCCTTGGCTGACGCGTTGGGCTTCTGGGGAGGGCCGGCAAACTTCACGGCAAACGGCCCCCAGGCCGCCATGTCCACCTCCAGCACCACCGGCCCAGGCAGGGCCAGGGCCTCGGTGAGCACCTGCTCGGACAAGGCCGGGTCGGCCAGGCGGCGGTAGGCCACGTTCATGCTGGCGCAAAAGCTTTCAAAGCGCGGCGTGTGCAGCTCCACGTAGCAGTGGCGGCTGCCGTAGACGGCGTCCTGGATGTTCTTGATCACACCGTAGCGGCTGTCGTTCATGAGGATGACCAGCAAGTCAGCCTGCTCCTGGGCTGCGCAGGCCAGCTCGCCCACATTGAGCATGAAGCCGCCGTCACCGACGAGGGCCAGGGTCTTGCGGCCCAGGGCATGTTCCTTGTTGGCGATCGCCGCGCCAATGGCCATGGCCAGGCCCTGGCCGATGCCGCCGCCCAGGGCGTGCACACCGGCCCGGGGATGGTCGAGCACCGGCGCGCGGTTGCCCCACATGGTGTTGGACAGCGTGATATCGCGCACCCACCAGAGGGCGCGGCCGGCTGTCTTTGCCACCGCGTTCTTGAGCTTGACGTAAGGCCCCAGGGCGGCATCCACCACGGCCTCGGCCTGGTGACGAGTTTTCAGCAGATCGGACGCGAAGGCCGGATCCAGGGCCATGCGGCCTTCGAGCCGGTCGGCCAGGGCGTGCAGGGTGAGCGCGGCGTCGCCATGAATGAAAAGCTCGCTCTCCTACGCGCGGTTGTGGGCCAGCGGGTTGGCGTCGATGCGCAGGCGCGTGGCCGGCAGCTGCAGCTTGTACGTGAGGGTTTCGTTGCTGCGCAGGCGCGAGCCCACCACCAGCAGGGCATCGACGCTCTCGTAAAAATCCTCGACCGGCTTTTGCAGGTTGTACGAGCCCAGCGACAGCGGATGGTCCTCGGGGATCACGCCCCGGCCTTGCACCGAGGTGACCACCCCAAAGCCCATGCGCACAAAGCGCTCCACGGCCTCGCGGGCGCCGCGCGCCCCGCCACCCAGCCAGAGCAGCGGGCGCTTCTTGCCAGCCAAGGCCTGGGCCATGGCATCGACGGCCGCCAGGCTGGGCTGCACGGGGGCGACGGCCAGCGGCGCCAGCTCGGCGGGCAGCGGCATCAGCATGGCCTGCACGTCAATCGGGATCTCGATGCTCACCGGCCCGCAGGGCGGCGTGAACGCCAGGCGCACGGCCTCGCGCAGCGTGGCCAGAGCCGTCTCGGGGTTGCGAATGCGAAAGGCGGCCTTACCGACCGTGCGCAGCATGCCCAGCTGGTCGGGGTGCTCGTGGATGAAGCCCAGGTCGCGGTCCAGGTAGGCCGACTCGATCTGCCCCGTCAGGTGCAGCAGGGGCGTGCCGGCCGTGAGGGCCTCGACCATGGCGCCGGCCGCATTGCCGCAGCCTGTGCCGGTGCTGGTGACGCACACGCCCAGCGCGCCGGTGATGCGCGCAGAGGCATCGGCCATGTTGCAGGCGCCGGCCTCTCCCCGCGCCGAGACGAAGCGCAGGCGCCCGCGGCGGTGGAAGGCATCGAGGATGGGCATGTTGTGGATGGAGATCACGCCAAAGGCGGTGCGCACGCCGCACTCCTCGAGGAAACGGGCGACGAGCTCGCCGACGGTGATCATGTGGGTGGCGTTCATGCAGCCTTCTTCTTCAAGGGTTTGACGATCTGCCCGCCATCAGGAAGATGACTGATGCGCTGCGACAGCTTGGCCGCCGCCTCGCGAACCATCTCCACCAGGGGCGGCAGCTTCTGCTCATCAATGGTGGCTTGAGGCACCGTGATGCTGAGCGCGGCGCTGACCTCGCCGTGGTCATTGATCACGGGGGCCGCAATGGTGGAAATGCCCGCCTCGAAGCCGCCCATGCTCACGCCATAGCCGGTAGTCCGGTCCCGGTCGATGAGCGCCTTGAGCTCCGCCACGGTGGTGGGGGTGCGGGGGGTGTGTCGAGGCAAGGGCTCTTGCGGATAAAGGATCTTGAGCGCCGCCACATCCAGGTCCGACAGCAGCAGGCGCCCCAGCACGGTGGCATGGGCGGGCAGGCGCGCGCCGACCTGGATGGAATGAAAGATGGCACTCACGCCTGCGGCCTTGGCAATGAAGACCACCTCCCGGGCATCGCGCACCACGATGTGGGCCGAGTAGCCGCTGCGGTCGCGCAGCTCTTCGATGATGGTGCGGCCATGCTCGGTGAGCTCCATGCTGGAGAGCAGCTCAAAGCCCAGGCGCAGCACCGACAGGCCCAGCTTGTAGCTCACACCGTCCTCGGCGCGTTCCACAAAGCCGCCCTGCTCCAGGGTGCACAGCATGCGAAACACCGAAGCGCGCGGCAAGGCCAGGCGGCGCGAGAGCTCGGCGCCGCTGAGCTGGCGATCTTCGCGGTTGAACTGCATGAGCAGCTGCAGCCCGCGCGACAGCGCCGGCACGGTGTAGCGGTCTTCGGCCGCAGCCGGGCGAGTGGGTTCGCTCATGCCGGGCTCCTTGCAGGCGGCAGGTCCAATTTCAGCAGCGCATTGACGGCCGATGCCGCCTCCAGCGCACAGGCGTGGCCCACCGGACCCAAGTCCAGCAGGGGCACGCCCAGGTGATCGGCCACGGCCTGGCAGGCCTCGGGCGGGGTAATGCTGTCGAGCGCGCCGCAGGCCACGCTCACGGGGCAGCGCAGCCCGGCCAATTCCTCGCGCAGCACGCCCAGCGCCAGCATGCGGGCGGCCTGGGCATAACCCTCGGGCCGCACCTGCGCCATGTTGGCGCGCACAGCCTCCACCTGCGCGGGGCTGGCCTGGGGCGAAAGCATGGCGGCGGCGCGGGCATGAGCCATGCCTTCGGGGCCCAGCCTAGCCAGGGTGTCCAGGCGCGCCTGAAGTTTGTGTTCGCGCTCGGCCGGCGGCGCATCTCCGTAGCCGCGGGCGGGCGAGAGCAGCACCAGCGCCTTCACGCGCTCGGGTGCCAGCCGCGTGGCCGCCGCCGCCATCAGGGCGCCCAACGAATGCCCCACCAGCACCACGGGGGCCTGCTGTCCCAGGGCATCAAGCCAGGCCCACACGCGCTCGCCGTAGGCGCTCGGCTGGGGGGCCTCGGGGGCCACAGGCTCGCTCTGGCCATAGCCGGGCGCGTCCCAGGCCAGCAGGCGCACATCCGGCCGACCTTCGGCTGCGCGCAGCTGCTCGGACCAGCTGGCCGAGGCCGAGCCGATGCCGTGCAGCAGCACGTGCGTGGCCTGGGGGGCCAGACCCGCTTCGCGCCAGCGGGTCTGAGGACGGGACATCAGGGACATCAGCGCTTGAGCTTGGCCAGCGGTGAGTCGGGCGGGTAGACCGGCGTGATCGGCTTGGGCGAGCCCAGCATCACGCACATGAGCGCGTCTTCGTCGCCGATGTTTTGCTCCTCGCGGTACACACCGGGCGGCACGGAGATGAGGTCGCGTTCGCCGACCACCACCTCCCAACGCTCGCCGTCCTTCTCGCAGATGACCTTCATCTGCCCGCGAATCATGAAGAAGATTTCTTCGACGTCGTAGTGAATGTGCGAAGGGCCGACGTGACCGGCCGGGATCACCATGGTGGAGAAGGTGAAGTGCGCCGAGGGCACGGTGTTGCTGTCGGCCGCCACACCGGTGCCACCGGTGCCCACGTAGCGCATCTGGGCGCGGCGGTATTTCGGGTCAAAGTCGGCCTGGAATTTCAGGGCGTCCCAGTCATAGCGGCGGGTGGACTTGCGGGCCACGCGGCTTTCCATCCACTGGGCAAAGCTCTGACCGGGCTGCGCCATCATGCCGGCCTGGATCTGGGCCTCGGGCGGAATCGTGGCGTCAAGCAGACCGCGCTCATTGAAGACGGGCTGGTTGGCAGCCACGCCCGGGGTGTGGGGTGCGTTCATGGTTCTTCTCCTTGGGTAGGGTGTGCGTGGTCAGTTCATGACGAAGCCGCCATTGACGGGCAGCACTTGGCCGGTGATGAAGCCGCTGCCCGAGCTGAGCAGAAAGAGTGCAGCGGCGTTGACGTCATCGGGCACCTGCGGCCGTTGGATGGCCCGGCCCTGCAGGTAAAGATCGTGCCGCGCCTGGGGCACATATTCGGTGGCCTCGACCAAGGTCAGGCCCGGTGCAATGGCGTTGACGGTGATGCCCTCGGCACCCAACTCACGGGCCAGGGCACGCGTCATGGCCACCACCGCACCCTTGCTGGCCACGTAGGCCAAGAGGCGTGGCGCACCCCAGAGGGCGGTATCAGAAGCTATGTTCACCACCCGGCCCTGGCCGCTGCGGGCCAAGTGAGGTCGAGCGGCGCGCGTGACCAGCCAGGTGCCGCGCACGTTCACGTCCATCACGCGGTCCCAGGTGTCGATGTCGATCTCATCGAGGGTCTTGCCGCCCGAGTTGGTGATGGCGGCGTTGTTCACCAGGCCGTCAAGCCCGCCCAGGGCGTGGGCTGCGGCGTCCACGCCGGCCTTCACCTGCTCGGGCACAGCCAGGTCCATGGGCACATAGGTCTGACCGAGCTCGGCGGCCAGGGCCTGACCGCGCTCGTGCAGCACATCGCTGAGCACCACGCGCGCACCCGCAGCCACCAGGGCACGGGCAAAGCCCTCGCCAAGGCCACGCGCGGCGCCGGTCACCAGCACGCGCCGGCCGTTCAACTGAATTTCAGGCGATGCGTTCATGGTCAGGGCCCTGTGCCATGGGCACCGGGCAGGTAATGCAGGATTTTTCGTTCGGCCAGCACCACGGCGTAGTACGCCACGATGCCGATCACGGTGAGCGCGCCAATGACCACAAAGACCCCCGCCGTGTTGCCCTGGCCCTCGAAGAACACCAGCAGGTAGCCCAGGCCCATGTTGCCGCCCACCAGCTCACCGACGACCACGCCAATGACCGCCAGCGTGCTGGCGATACGCAGGCCCGAAAACAGCGGCGGCAGCGTGGTCGGAAACTCGACCATGCGAAACACCTGCAGGCGCGTGGCGGAAAACGAACGCGCCAGGTTGATGAGGTCCAGGTCCATGGCCCGCATGGCCGAGAGCACGTTGATGAGCACGGGGAAAAAGACGATGAGCACCGCCACCAGGATCTTGGGATAGACCGTGTAGCCCAGCCACATGACGAACAGGGGTGCAAAAGCCACCTTGGGGGCGATCTGCAGGGCCAGCAGGTAAGGCGAGAGCACCGCCTCCACCCGCGGCGACATGCCCAGGGCATAACCGATCATCGCCCCCAGGACCGAGCCCAGCACGAAGCCGACCACCACCTCCAGGGCCGTGATGCCTGCGTGCCAGAGCAGGCGCTCGGTCTCCCAGATGCGCAGGCCCTCGGTCACGGTCTTGGAAAACGGCGGCAGCACGAACTCGGGCACGCCCATCGCGGCAGGCGCCAGTTCCCACACCAGCAGGAACAGCACCAGCACCGCCAGGCTCCAGGCCGCGGTGATCCATCGCTCCAGGGCCATGGCTTACTTGCCTGTCACGAACTGGTTGGTGAACAGCTCGCGCACCGGCACTTCTTTGGGCACCACGCCGTTGCCGACATAGAACTTCTGCAGCTCGGCCATGCGCTGCTCGTCGATGGCGCCGGGCACCTTCTGGTTGGCGTAGACGTATTTGTTGTACATCTCGAAGGCCTTGAGGATGCTGGCTTCCTTGCCCTTGTGCACCGGCACATGCTGCACGTAGGCCTCGGTGGCGGCCTTGGGGTTGGCCATGATGTCCTTCATGCCCCGCACCGTGGCGCGCACCAGCTTCTGGATGAGCTGCGGGTTCTTCTGGATGGTCTCGTCCGAGGCCAGGATGGCCTGGGCCATGCTCTTGAAGTAAATGTCGGCCGGCAGGATATCGACCTGGGCACCCGCCTCCATGGAGGAGACGGTCCAGTCGGGCACCGCCGCCATGGCCGCAGCCTTCTTGCCGGCGAACTGCTGCCACACACCGGCCGGGCCGGCGGCCTGGATGGTCACGTCGTTCTTGGTCAGGCCCACCTTGCTGAGCATGCCCAGCAGGGCGTAGTAGGTGGTGTCGGTGTAGGAGATGACGGTGACGGTGCGGCCCTTGAGCTCGCGCGGCGACTCGATGCGCTCGTCCTTGTGCGAGACCAGTTGCATGAGCGAGCCGGCGCCCATCACGGCCACGGCCTTGACCGGGATGCCCTGGCCGCGCGCGATGATGGGCGTGTCACCGATGGCGCCGCCAATCACGGCGTTGCCCGCACCGATCTGCTTGGCCACGTCCACGCCGCCGCGTGCGGTCACGAATTTCACATCCAGGCCCTCGGCCTTGTAGTAACCCTTGGCCTGGGCCAGCATCCAGGGGCCGAAGGCCGGCAGCGTGCCAGGGGCGGGTAGCAGGTAGGTCACTTCCTGCAGGGCCTGGGCCGAGGCGCCCAGGGGTGCCGCCAGCGCGGCGGAAGCGAGCAGGGCCATGCAGGCACGGCGGGTGGCGTGGAGGGACAGTTTCTTCATCGCAGACTCCGTTTCTAGGGTGACAGGGGGGGGAAAGGGGCAGTGGCCTTCAGTGCACATCGGCCTGGGCATCGAGCTTGAGCAACTCCATCAGACGGCTGACGTAGTCGCTCACCTCGCGCAGCTTGCGCCGCTGCAGGGGGTTCTGGCGGTCGGGCAGGTCCACGCGGATCTCCTCGACGATGGTGCCGGGCCGCTCGCTCATCACCAGGATGCGGTCCGACAGCGCCACCGCCTCGGCCAGGTCGTGCGTGATGAAGACCACGGTCTTGCCCTCTTCGTGCACGGTGCGGGCCAGGTCCTGCTGCAGGATCATCTTGGTCTGCGCATCCAGCGCAGAAAAAGGCTCGTCCATCAGCAGTACCAGCGGGTCGACCGCCAGGGTGCGGGCGAGGGCTGCGCGCTGGCGCATGCCGCCGGAGAGCTGGTTGGGGTAATGCTGATCAAAGCCCTTGAGGTGGCAGCGCGCGAGCAGGCGCTCAGCCACGGCCCGCCGCTCGGCAGGCCGCACGCCGCGCAACTCCAGACCAAACTCCACGTTCTGAGCTATGGTGCGCCAGGGCATGAGCAGGTCTTTTTGCAGCATGAAGGCCACATGCTTGCTCGGGCCGGCGATCACCTCGCCGGCCACCTTGACGCTGCCCTTGGAGGGCTTGGACAGGCCCGCCCCCATATTGAGCAAGGTGCTCTTGCCGCAACCCGAGGGCCCAATGATGGATACCACCTCCCCTTGGGCAATCGAGAAATTCACCTCGCGCGCGGCCAGCACCTCGGCCGACTTGCCCCGCGCGGCAAAGCGCTTTTCCACGCCGATGAACTCGATGGCCGGGGGCTGAGGGGAGGACACAGATGCCATGGGGGGTCTCTCTGCTGATTTACCTATGAATCAACGATTCATTACAGGAACAAATCATACGTCGGCTCGGCGGCCGCCCACAAGTCAGCGCAAACCCGCAGGCGCCTGGCCCTCGGCGAGCCGGAGGGGGTGCCGGGTGATGCCGTCCTACAAGCTCAAGCGGGCTTGCAGGACAGTGCGGCGGTGCATTCTGGACGCCCGACAGGAGGCCGGCGCAGCGACGATGGACCTCGCTATGAAGCCCCACACCCGCCCCGCCCGCATACTCGTTGTCGGGGGTGCCGGCTACATCGGCTCCCACATGGTCAAGCGCCTGGCCCAGGCCGGCTGCGAGCTG
>CANGYC010000094.1 GCA_947457975.1 Comamonadaceae bacterium
CCCCGCCCCACCTGCACCCGCACGCTGCCTGCGGGGCTACCGAGCCGCACGCTGCTGATGCGGCCACCGGGCTCACGGGCAATGTCTTCGAGCGAGGTGTTCAGTGACAGCGTGACCCGGTCATGCCCGGCCAGGGAATGCAGCAGCCGCGCCACCAGGGCATTGCCCATCACCAGGCGCGTGCCGCGGCCGTGCCGCAGCCTGTCAATTGCATAGCGGGCGATCAGCTTGAAGGCGTGCTTGAACGAGGTCCATGACCGGGTGAGCGCCAGCAGGTGTGGGATGTCGTAGCGGTCGATCATCATGCCGCCTAGCACCGTGAATTCCGGGATGGGCGGACGCACCAGGCTCAGCAGCGGGCCGAGCAGGCGGCCATCGAAGGGCAGGGGCTCCAGCGCGCGGCCGCACAGGGTGGAGCCCGGCAGATCGCTGATGTAGTCGGGGTGCTTGGCATAGGGCCGAAACTGCACATCGCTGTCCGCTTCGATGCGGCGCACCGCCTCGGCACCGTGCTGCAAAAAGGCTTCACGCACGGCGCGGGGCGCGCGATCGCCGACGGCATGGTCCAGATAGCGCGAGACCTCCGCGAGGCTGTCCGCGGGGTTGACGGTGGCCGCATGGTGGCTGCCGGGAATCCAGGTGGTGGCCGCCGACCAGGCCGTGGTGCCGCCCACGAGGCCGGTGCGCTCGACGAGCAGCACGCGCGCGCCACCCAGGGCGGCAAAGAGGGCGGCGGCCAGGCCCGCGCCTCCGGCGCCCACCACCACCATGTCATAGAGCTCCCCCTCGGCCGAGGCGGGCAATCCCTGCCTGTGCAGCGTCATGGCCTGGGGCGGATGGGCCACGCTCAAGCTCCTTGGAGAAAGCGGACCATCAGGTCGCGCACCTGGGCGAACATGTCCGCGCCATTCATGTTGCGGCAGCCTCGGTCGCGCGCCGCTTGCAGCCAGGGCGAGACGGCCGGCGAGGTGATCACGCAGCCTGCAAACTGCTCGGCAGAGAGCTTGTCCACCTCGATGGGCGAGGGGTCGGTGGGCTGCATGCCCATGGGTGAGGCGTTGATCACCACGTCAAAGCCGCTCGGGTCGGCGCTGCCGTGCTGCACCTCGCCGCGGCCCAGGGCCGCCAGCCGCGCCACGAGGCCCGCGCGCCGTGTGTCGTCCGGGTCATGGATGGCCAGCCGCGCAACGCCCGCCAGCATGAAGGCGTGGGCGATGGCCGAGCCAGCACCACCGGCACCCACCAGCAGGGCCGATCGGCCCGCGAGCTGACCGCCCCGGGCCTCAAGCGCCTGCACAAAGCCTTCGCCATCGAACATGTCGCCATGCCAGCTGCCATCCGGGTTGCGGCGCATGGTGTTGACGGCGCCCACGAAACGGGCCCGCTCGGTGGCGGTGGCGCACAGTCCCAGGCAGGCGATCTTGTGCGGCACGGTGACGATGATGCCGTCCACGTTCTGAGCCAGCGACACGCCCGCCAGCCAGGCGCTCAGCTCGGCCGGACGGACATGGGCTGGCACGCACACGGCGTTCTGCCCGGCATCCAGAAAGACCTGGCTCACGCCCGCCGGGGATTTCACCTGGGCGATCGGGTCCCCCACAATCAGGTGCAGGCGTGTGGAACCGTCTAGAAATGAGGCATTGGGGCGGTGCATGGGGGCAGATCATACATAAAGTGGAATGACGTTCCAATTATGAAAGATGTTCTGATTTACCCTTATACTGCCGCCATGAAAGCGCATCAGGCATCGAATCGGAGGACGCACCCATGAGTGGTGTGATGGAGCGCACCCTGAGCATCCTGGAGCTGCTGGCCCAACATGGCCAGGGGCTGGAACTGGGCGTGGTGGCCGAGCGCCTGAACATTCCGCGCAGCGGCGTGCATCGCCTGCTGACCGACCTGATGGCTGCAGGCTATGTGCGCCAGGTGCGTGAGCAGGGCGCCTACATGCTGACCACCAAGCTGGTCTCCATCGGGCTGACCTTTCTCAGCCACAGCGGCATCGTGGACATCGCCCAACCGCTGCTCAATCGCCTGGCCGAGCTGTCGGGCGAACTGGTGCGTCTGTCGGTGGTGGACGGTGAGCGCCTGACCTGGGTGGCGCGCGCACAGGGCGCGCGGCAGGGCCTGCGCTACGACCCTGACATGGGCAGCGATGCTCGGCTGTCCTGTTCCTCCTCTGGCTGGGCCTGGCTGAGCACCCTGCCCGATGACCGGGCCCTGGCTCTGGTGGCCCGTCAGGGCCTGGGCCCGCGCAGCGAATTCGGGCCGAATGCGCCACAAACCCTGGCCGAGGTGATGGAGGCGATCGAGCAGACGCGCCAGCGCGGCTTTGCCATCACGGTCGATACCTATACCGAGGGACTGAGCGCCATCTCGGCGCCAGTGCGCCTGGCCGCTCAAGGCGCCATGGGCGTGCTCACCATTGCTGGGCCCTCAGCGCGCTTCAAGCCCGAGCGCATGCAGGCCCTGGTCCCTGAGCTCCTTTCCTTTGCAGCCCAGCTGGCTGCGGCCAGCGGTGCCTCGCCTTTCTTCACCGCCGGCCAGGCCGCGGGCGAAGGCGAGCGCAAGCCCATCTACGCCGATTGATGCGACAGCCGGATTCCACCATCGACTGCGACCTGCTGGTCGTCGGCAGCGGGGCCGCTGGTCTTGCCGCCGCCACCACCGCCGCCCACCTGGGCCTGCGGGTGTTGGTGGCCGAGAAGGAGGCGCAGTTTGGCGGCACCACGGCCTGGTCGGGCGGCTGGATGTGGATTCCGCGCAACCCATTGGCCCGGGAAGCGGGCATCCGCGAGGACCTGCAGCAGGTCCTGCTGTACCTGCGCCACGAATTGGGTCAGCGCTTTGACGAGGCCCGTGCCCTCGCCTTTCTGGCCAACGGCCCGCGCATGGTGGCGTTTTTCCGCCAACACACTCAGCTGCAGTTCATCGACGGCAATGCCATTCCGGATTTTCATGGTGACTCGCCTGGCGCAGCGCTGGGCGGTCGCTCGGTGTGCGCCGCGCCTTTTGACTTGCGCAGCCTGGGGCCGCGGAGGCACGAGCTCAAGCCGCCGCTGCAAGAAATGTCGCTGTGGGGCATGGGCATAGCGTCGGGTGCCGAGCTGCGCCATTTTTTCAATGCCCGGCGCAAGCCTGCCTCGGCGTTCTACGTGCTTCGGCGTGTGCTGCGCCACGCGGTGGATCTGCTGCGCCATGGGCGTGGCCTGCGCGCCGTCAATGGCAATGCCTTGGTGGCGGCGCTGGCGGCCAGTGCGCTGGACCGAGGCGTGGATTTGCGCACGCGCAGCCCGGTGCTGCGCCTGCTGCGCGGCACCGACCGTGTGGAGGGCGCCGTACTGGCCTCGCCGGCTGGAGAGATCACGGTCAGAGCCCGCTGTGGTGTGGTGCTCGCGGCCGGGGGCTTTCCGCACGATCCTGAGCGCCAGCGCCAGCTGGTGCCGCACGTGCGGGAGGGTCACACCCACTGGTCGGCGGCCAATCCAGGCAACACCGGCGATGGGCTGCGCCTGGGGGAGTCGGCTGGCGCGGTGGTGGCCGCAGACCTGGCTCAGCCCATGGCGCTGGCGCCCGTCTCGCTGGTGCCCCGCAGCGATGGCAGCGTGGCGCGGTTTCCGCACCTGATCGAGCGCGCCAAGCCCGGCGTGTTGGCCGTGCGCGAGGATGGCCGACGCTTTTGCAACGAGGCCGACTCTTACCACGACGTGATGCAGGCCCTGCTGCGCGCCACGCCCGCGGGACAGGCTCCCGAGGCCTGGCTGGTCTGTGACCACCGCTTCGTGCGGCGCTACGGCCTCGGCGCCGTCAAGCCAGCCCCCTTTCCCTTGTCACCCTGGCTGGCGTCTGGCTACCTGCGGCGCAGCCACAGCCTGGCTGGCTTGGCGGCCGACTGCGGCATCGATGCGGCAGCGCTAGAAGCCAGCGTGGCCCGCTACAACGACCAGGCGCTGGGCGGGCAGGACGATGATTTTGGCAAGGGCCGCACGCTCTACAACCGCGTGCAGGGGGAGCCCGATGGCGCCTACCCTAACCCCTGTATGGCCCCCATCGAGCATGGGCCGTTCTATGCCGTCAAGCTCGTGATGGGCAGCCTCGGCTCCTTTGCCGGCCTGCGCGTCAATGCCCAGGCGCAGGTGCTCGATGCGCGGGGCGATGCCATCGCTGGCCTGTATGCCGCCGGTAACGACATGAGCAGCGTCATGGCCGGCCACTATCCCAGCGGCGGCATCACGCTGGGGCCGGCCATGACCTTCGGCTTCATGGCCGCCCACCACGCCGCAGGCCAGCCCCTGCCCTTGACCGATGACTGACAACCCCACGAGGACCTCACCCATGTATTACGAACTCGCCACCCTCACCCTTCCTTTTGGCACGGCCGCGCAGGCCGCCAGCCGCGTCGAGGCCTTTTGCAAGGAGGCGCCGCAGGGCGAGCTGCTGGCTTGCTGGTTCAGCGACATTGGTGTGCTCAACCAGATGCTGGTGCTGCGTGGCTTTGCCACCTTGGAGCAGCTGCAGGCCGAGCGTCTGCGCGTGCAGGCCAGCGACAGCCCCTACGGATGTGGCGACCTCTACCAGGCCTTGGTGATGGACAGCTACCGAGGCTTTCCCTGGAAGGCGCCGGCCCGCCCCACAGCGGCCAGCGGCATCAGCGGTCCGGTCTATGAAATCCGCACCTACGGCATCAAGCCTGGCGGCGTGGAGCCCACCATTGCGCTGTGGGAGCAGTACCTGCCCGCGCGAGAGAAGCTCTCGCCCTGCGTGCTGGCCATGGTGGCGCTGGACGGGGAGCCGCGCTTTACCAACATTTGGGCCTACCCCAACCTCAATGCACGCAGTCAGCTGCGCGCCGACGCGGTGGCTCAGGGCATCTGGCCGCCCAAGGGTGGGCCGGCCCACCTGAGCACCCGCATGGTCTCGACCATCGCCTTGCCCACGGCCGTCTCGCCCATGAAGTAAGGGCAAGGCCAGCCATGTCGCGCGCCTACTCATTGGCCTACCTCACTGCCCACCGCTGCACGCCGGCCGAGGCTGTCGTGATGGCTGCCGAGCTTGGTTACGGTTTTGTCGGCCTGCGCCTGTGGCCCAATGCCCCTGGCGCGCCGCAGCAGCATCTGATCGGCCGCCCCGAGGCGATGAAAGACACCCTTGCTGCGGTGCGCGAGACCGGTGTGGGCGTTTTCGATCTGGAGATCATCCGCATTGGCGAGCAGTTCGATCCACACGCCTGGGACGCGCTTTACGATGCCGGCGCAGCCCTGGGCGCCCGTGCCATCTTGGTGGCCGGTGACGATCCCGACGAAGGCCGCCTTGCCGCCAGCTATGCCCATCTTTGCGAGGTGATGGCGCCTTATGGCCTGACGGCCGACCTGGAATTCATGCCCTGGACCGCCGTGCCACATGCCCGCGCGGCACTGCGCGTGGTGCGCAATGCGGGCAGCCCGTCCAACGCCGGCATCTTGATTGATGCGCTGCATGTCGGTCGCTCTGCCACCACCCTGGACGACCTTCGGTCCTTGCCGCGTGAGCTGCTCCACTACGCCCAGATCTGCGATGCGCTCGCGGGTACCCATTTCAGCACCGAGCAATTGATTCACACCGCCCGCTGCGAACGCCTGCTGCCGGGCGAGGGCAGCATCGACCTGCGGGGCCTGATGGCGGCGCTACCGGCCGACCTGCCGATCAGCGTGGAGATCGTTCACCTCGAGCGTGAGAAGCAGACCGACGCCCGGCAGTGGGCTGGCCAGTGCCTGGCCGCCAGCCGCCCCTGGTGCGAGGCCTGAGCGGTCTGGCTTGTCGTTCAGACCAGGTCGCGCATGGCCTGGGCCGTCTCGTTGAGCACGGCCAGCACACGCCCCACCGCCTCTTCAGCCGACTCGTGCCCCATGGGCATGGTCACCGAGAGCGCGGCCTGCACTTGGCCGTGGCGGTCGCGCAGGGGCACCGCGATGCCGCGGTAGTTCAGGTCAAGCTGCTGCTCCGACAGCGCCCAACCCTGCGAGCGCACCCGCGCCAGCTCCAGTTGCAGGCGCTCCTTGCTGTCGATGGTGTGCGGTGTGTAGGTGCTCAGTCGGTGGGTGGCCAGCCATTCGTCCAGCCACTCGGGCTCGCGCATGGACAGCAGTAGCAGCCCCGCTGCCGTCACCTCGGCCTTGACCCGTGCGCCCAGCACGTAGCCGATGTTCATGGCCCGGTTCGAGCCGTTGCGCGCAATGAAGACAATGTCGCTGCCATCGAGCACGCTCACATAGGCGTTTTCCTGCGTGCCCCCGGTCACGCGCTGCAGGTAGGGCTGCACCACCCGCGGCAGGCGGGCCGACTCCAGGTAGGCCTGGCCCAGGCGCAGCACGCGCGGTGTGAGCCAGTACAGCCGGCCATCGCCCGAAATGAAGCCCAGGTGCTGCAGGGTCAGCAGGTAGCGGCGTGCCGCGGTGCGGGTGATGCCGCAGCGCTGCGCCACCTCGCTGGCGTTCAGGCGCGAATGGTCGGCGTCGAAACAGGCGATCACGTCCAGGCCTTTTTCCAGGCCGGCGATCCAGTCGCGGCGTTGCAGGCCCGGGGAAGCGGTGGCAGGTGGCGGTGCGGAAGAGGCAGGTGGCATACCAGGGATAACCCTTAAATTGGGCGATGATCGCGCGCTGCCGAATGTTAATCGCTCGTTTGGGCGGGCGCTGTATGCCAAATCGAGCCTCCGGCGCTACATTCGCGCGCAATCCCACCCCATATTCCTTGAACGACCATGACCCCTGCGACGCCCCTGCAACGCGAAGCCATCCCTGAAGCCTCCAACCCGCTGGGGCTGGACGGGATTGAGTTCATCGAATACACCACCGCCCGGCCGCAGGCCCTGGGCCAGGTGCTGGAGATGATGGGCTTTCGGCCGATTGCCCGCCACCGTTCGCGCGAGGTGCTGCTGTACCGCCAGGGCCGCATCAACGTGATCGTCAACGCGCACCAGCCCAACTTGCCCGACGCCAGCGCACCGGGCGACAAGCCCCGTCTGGCGGCCGTGGCCCTGCGCGTGCGCGATGCCAGTGCCGCCTACCGCCGGGCGCTCGAGCGGGGCGCCTGGGCCGTGCCTTCTCGCGTGGAGGTGATGGAGCTCAACATCCCAGCCATCCATGGCGTGGGTGCCAGCCGCATCTACTTTGTGGACCGCTACGACCAGTTCTCCATCTACGACGTGGACTTTGTGCCCATCCCCGGCGTCGACCAGCACCCGCCCGCCATGGCCGGCCTGCATTTCTTTGGCGTGGTGCAGTACATCGGCAACGAACGCACGGCCGATTGGAGCGAGTTCTACCGTGAGCTGTTTGGTTTTACCGAGCTGACCGACGAGCAGCGCTTTGGCATCCTGCCCAAGGGCCGCATCCTGCAAAGCCCGTGTCCGGCGGCTTCGCGCTTTTATATCCAGCTGATCGAGCCTGAAGCCAGCGTGCTCGATGTCGAGGATGACGAGCAGCTCCAGCGCATCGGCCTGGGCACCGCCGATGTGCTGGCCACCGTGGCCGAGCTGGGCCAGCGCGGTGTGGAGTTCGTGCAGTCGCGCAGCGTGCACACCGAAGACCGCGGCGCGCTCACCAAGACCTGGCTGGGCAGCGTGAGTTTTGAGCTGGTGCTCGACCACAGGACCTGAGCATGGACTACAGCGCCAACATCAAGGACTTCGGGATGGACACCATCTCGCTGGCCGGGCCGCTGGAGGCCAAGCTGCGTGCCGTGCGCGAGGCCGGGTTCACGCAGATCATGCTCTCGGCCCGCGACATCGTGGGCCACCCCGAGGGGCTGGAGGCCGCCGTGGCGGCCGTGCGCTCGAGCGGCCTGCGCGTGACGGGCTTTCAGGTGCTGCGGGACTTCGAGGGCCTCTCGGGCCACCTGCACGACTACAAGATCGATATCGCCAAGTCCATGCTGGAGATGTGCAGCGCCTTGGGCGCCAAGGTGCTGCTGGTGTGCTCCTCCACCTCGGTGCATGCCACCATCGACCCCGAGGCCCAGGCCCGAG
>CANGYC010000095.1 GCA_947457975.1 Comamonadaceae bacterium
AGAGCAGCGACTGCGTCACGCCCAGGCGCTTGGCCAGCTCGCGGGTGTCGCCACCAAAACCCACCTCTGCGAAAAAGCGCACCGCCTCGGTGGCGATGTGCTTTTCCCGCTCGGTGGCGCTCAGCCGCTTGGTAGCGGACACCGCAGGGGCCGCTTTGGCCTTGGCCTTGGCCTTGCTTTGGGTCATGGGTCGTGCGCGTTCAGGGCTGTCGGGGGGCGGCCACCGGCATGAGCGATTTGCTGCCCACGGACTTCATGATGGCTTCGAGCGCGGCCACGTTGGCCAGCATCTCCTGGGCGGTCACGGGGTAGGGCGCCTCCTGGCAGATGGCCTTGGCGAAGGCTTCCAGATTGCTCAGTACCGTGGGGTGCGGTGGCGAGAAGCGCACCTGCTTGTCTTGCCCGCGCAGCACGGTGGTGATGTCCCAGCCGGTGGGATGCTCGGGGTGGGTGCGGTCGCGGATCTCGATCCAGCCCTTGGAGCCATACACGGTGAAGCGGCCCTCGAAGGGCGTTGCCAATACGGCGCTGATCATGGCGTTGGCCCCGTTGGGAAAGCCCATCATGATGCCCAGGGTGTCGCCATTCTCGAAGTCCGAACCCAGCGTGGCCAGGCGGGCCCAAAGCGTCTCGCAGGGGCCCAGCAGGGCGATGCTCAGGTCGACCAGGTGGATGCCGGTGGCCGTGAGCGGGCCTACGGGGGCATGCGCGTTCGACAGGCGCCAGTTGTCCTTGGGCAGGGCGAAGAATTTGTCCTGGCTGAAGTTCGCTTCTATCTGCAGGATCTGCCCCAGCTCACCCCGCGCGATCAGCTCGCGCAGCGCCATCACCTCGGGCTCGAAGCGCCTCTCGTGGCCGATGCCCAGCACCAGGCCTCGGGACTGGCAAGCGGCCACGGCTTGTTGCGCGTCGGCCAGGGTCAGGCACAGCGGTTTTTCACAGAAGACATGCAGGCCTGCCTCGGCGGCCGCCAGGATCTGCTCGGCGTGCTGGGGATGGGGCGTGCACAGGATGACGGCGTCCAGCCCGGGCTGCGCGATCAGCGCCTGGGCGCCGTCGACGATGGCCACGCCCGAGAGCAGGGGATCAGAGGCCATGGCTTCGCGGGTGGGGGCATGGTTTTCGGCCACGGCCTTGAGGTCCAGCCAGCTGCTGCTGGCCAGCTGGCGCGCGATGGTCTTGCCCCACCATCCGTAGCCCACCATGCCGATCCGCACAGGACGCTGGCCAGGATGCTTAGGGGTTTGTACGGTCGCCATCGGGTCTCCTTTTTTATGTGCGTGAATCTAAACTAGTTTATCCCAACCTGGATTTATTAGATCAAATGAACACCAAAAAAGCTGTCAAGCGCTCTCCCGCCGAAGCGTCTTTTAAGAAGGTCGGCATGCTCGGTCTGGGCATCATGGGCTCGGCCATGGCCGCCAACCTGATGAAAGCCGGTTTCGAGGTGCATGGGCACGACCCCAGCGCCCAGGCCCTCAAGCGATTCCGCGCCGCCGGCGGCCAGCCTTGCCCCGATGCCGCCACGCTGGTGCGCCAGGTGGACGTGGTGATCACTTCGCTGCCCAGCCCCGCCGCCCTGCAGGCCTGCGCCCAGGTGCTGGCCAAGGCCGGGCGCAAGGGCCTGCCGGTGATCGAGACCAGCACCCTCGACATTGCTGACAAAGAAGCCGCCCGCGCCCTGTTGGCCGCCAAGGGTGTGGTGCTGCTCGACTGCCCGCTCTCTGGCACGGGCGCGCAAGCCGCGCGCAAGGACCTCACCGTGTACGCCAGCGGCTCCAAGACCCTGGTCAAGCAGCTCGCCCCCGTGTTCGACGGATTTTCCAAGGCCCACTACGACCTCGGCGCCTTTGGCAACGGCATGAAGATGAAGCTCATGGCCAACCTGCTGGTGGCCATCCACAACGTGTCAACCGCCGAGGCCCTGCTGCTGGGCCAGCGTTGGGGCATCAAGCCCAGCCAGGCGGTGAAGATCCTGAGCAACGGCGCCGGCGGCTCGCGCATGCTCGACGTGCGCGGCCCCATGATGGAGGGCGAAGGCTGGCGCGAGGCCACCATGAAGATCGCGGTGTGGCAAAAGGACATGAAACTCATCGCGCAGGCCCTGGCCGACGCCGAGGTGCCCGCGCCCTTGTTCGCTGCCACGGTACCGATTTACAACGCTGCCATGGGCATGGGCCATGCTGAGAACGACACGGCGGCGGTGTTTGACGTGCTGGCCCGCATGTCCAGCCAGACCAAGCCCGCAGCCAAACCCAAGGCCAAGCGCTGAGCACCCCTCACAGGAGCCCGCCCCCATGAAGCTGAGCCTCAATCATTTTTCGGTCCGCACCCTGGAACTGGAAGCCACCCGGGCCTTTTATGAGGACCTGCTGGGCCTCAAGCAAGGGCCCCGGCCGGCCTTCGACTTTCCCGGTTACTGGCTTTATCAAGGGCCCCTGGACGACTACGCCAACGCCGTCGTGCACCTCTTGGGTATCGATCCCCAGGACGCCTCGGGCCTGGACGACTACCTCGGAGGCCGCGAGCAAGCATCGCTCCAGGGCAGCGGTGCGGTGGACCACATCGCCTTCTTCGCCGAAGGCCTGAAGGAGATGCTCGCGCGCCTGTCGCGCGCCGGCGTCGAGCCGCGTCAGCGGCTGGTGCCCGGCGTGGGCTTGTTCCAGCTTTTCCTCGATGACCCGAACGGCATCATGGTGGAGCTGAACTACTCCCTGGCCGAGAAGCAGGCCCTGGATGCCCGCGCCTGAGAGGGCTGCCTGATGGCGCGCATCCTGGTTGTGGGCGGCTCCCTGGGGGGGCTGTTTGCCGCCAACATGCTGCACCGGGCGGGCCACGAGGTGCGGGTCCTGGAAAAGGTCAGGGGCTCCATGAACGGGCGGGGCGCCGGCATCGTCTCGCACGATGCGCTGGTGGCTGCCCTGGGGCGTGCGGGCCTGGACGTGGCCGACTCCCTGGGCGTGGCTGTGCAAGACCGTGTGCTGCTCGCTCCCGACGGTCAGACCCTGCAGCGCCTGCACATGCCCCAGGTGCTGACCTCCTGGAGCCGCCTCTATGACTTGCTGCGCCAGGCCTTTCCAGCCTCGGCCTATGTCCAGGGCGCCTCAGTCACGCACATTGAGCAGCATGCCGATGGTGTGGAGGTGCATGCCCAGTGCGAGCAAGGCCTAAGGCAGTGGCAGGCCGATCTGCTGGTGGCCAGCGACGGCATCCGCTCGACCGTGCGCCAGCAACTTCTGCCCGAGGTGCAGCCCCAGTACGCGGGCTACGTGGCCTGGCGTGGCGTGTGCGAGGAAGGCCTGCTGTCGCAGTTCACGCTGGACACCCTGTTTGATTCCTTCGGTTTTTGCGTGCCGCCGAACGAACAGATCATTGGCTACCCCGTGGCGGGCGCGGATCGCCACACCGCCCGCGGGCAGCGCGCCTACAACTTCGTTTGGTACCGGCCCGCCTACCAGGCCCCTGAGCTGCAGGCCCTGCTCACCGATGCAGACGGCGTACACCACCCCCTGGGCATTGCGCCCAACAAGATATCGTGGCGGGAAGTGGCGCGCATGCGCGAGGATGCGCAGCGCCTGCTGGCGCCTCAGTTTGCCGAGATCATTCAGAAATGCGCCTTCCCCTTCCTGCAACCCATCTTTGACTTGGCGTCCCACACCTTGTGCAAGGGGCGTGTGGTGCTGATGGGCGATGCGGGCTTTGTGGCGCGTCCCCACATCGGCATGGGCGTGGCCAAGGCAGCCGTAGATGCGCTGTCACTGTGTGATGCCATCCAGACCCAGGGCGCGAGCCCCGAGGCGCTGCGCCACTACGAAAGCCAGCGCCTGCCGGCTGGACAGGAGGCGGTGGCGCGCGCCCGTTGGCTGGGCTCCTTCATGCGCTCCGATGGCTCGCCCGCCCTGCAACAAGAGCGCATGCACCTGGCGATCACCGAAACCGCCATTGATCTCGGCCGTTATGGCCACCAATCCGTCTTTATAGGAGTTCCTGCATGAATTCGAGCGCTTTGCCCGACCGCCTTCCCCCCCTGCCCGAGTCCCAGTGGGACGCCGCTCAGCGCGCATGCGCCGAGGAAATCATCCGCGGTCCGCGGGGCGCCATGATCGCGCCTTTCTTTCCCATGCAGCGCAGCCCCGAGCTGTGCACGCATGCCCAGCGCACGGGCGAGTACCTGCGCTACCGCAGCGCCATTGGCCTGCGCCTGTCGGAGCTCGCCATCTTGGTGACCTCGCGCTACTGGACGCAGCAGGTCGAGTGGGCCATCCACGCGCCCATTGCCATGAAAGAAGGCATCTCGGCGGAGGTCGTGGAGGACATTGCACAGCGCCGCACACCGCGCTTTGCGCGCGACGATGAAGCGCTGGTGTACGCGGTGGTGCAGCAATCGCTGCAGGACAAGAAGGTCAGTGACGCCACCTGGCAGCAGGCCCTGGCCCTGCTCGGTGAGCAGGGCGTGGTCGACCTGCTGGGCATCGCCGGCTACTATTCCATGCTGTCCATCATGATGAACGGGTCGCAGACCCCGCCGCCCCCCAACCTTTCCATGCGCCTGCCGGCCTGAATGCCTGGCGGCGCCTTTTGCCGCCATGTCCTTGCCTTCTTCTGAACCGGTGCGTCTGGCCAAGCGCGTGGCCGAGCTCATGCGCTGCTCGCGCCGCGAAGCCGAGCTCTACATTGAGGGTGGCTGGGTCAGCGTCGACGGTGCGGTGGTCGAGCAGCCCCAGTTCCGGGTGCAGGACCAACGCGTGGAAGTCAGCCCCGAGGCGCGGCCTGAGGCCCTGGGGCCGGTCACGCTCTTGCTGCACAAACCCGCTGGTGCTGAGGCCGGGCTGGGCCGACTGCCTCAGAGCCAGCCGGCGGCGTCCTGGCTCACGCCAGAACATGCAGCTGAGGACATGGGACGCCCCCTGCTGGCACATCTGCGCCATCAGGAACTGGTGGCCCCCCTGGCTCCGCGCGCCAGCGGCCTGGTGGTGTTCACGCAGGATGGGCGCATTGCCCGCAAGCTGCGCGAGGATGCGCTGCTCCTGGAGCACGAGGTCTTGGTGCAGGTCAGCGGCACACCGACCGAGGGCGCGCTTGAGCGCCTGAACCGCCCGGACCACGGCCTGGCCCTCGACGGCCGGCTTCTGGGGCCGTGCAAAGTGAGTTGGCAGAACGAGACCACCTTGCGCTTTGCGCTCAAAGGCGAACGCCCAGGCCAGCTGGCCTTCTTCTGTGAGCACCTGGGTCTGGCCGTCCAGGGCATGCGGCGCATCCGCATCGGCCGCGTGGCCTTGGCTCGTTTGCCCGTGGGGCAGTGGCGCTACCTGTTGCCGCATGAACGGTTCTGAGAAGGCTTGAGGCCTTGCTCGCGTGCGGGTGAGGGCGCTTCAAAATTGCAGGCCACCGGGGAAGACCCACAGCAGCCCAGCGGTCATGATCAGGTAGCGCAGGAACTTGCCGATGGCCATGTAGAACACGCAGGGCCAGAAGGGCAGGCGCAGCCAGCCGGCCACGGCGCACAGCGGATCGCCCACCACTGGCAGCCATGACAGCAAGCAGGCCCGGGGCCCCAGACTTTCTAGCCAGCGCAAGGCGCGGCCGTGGGTGCCTGAGCCCTGGTACTTGTTTTTGACGCGGCTGGCACCGTAGCCCAGCCACCAGTCCAGGGCGCCGCCCAGCGTGTTGCCGGCGGTGGCCACCAGGATGGCCGGCCAAAACAGGGTCGGCTCCAGCTTGACCAGCCCGAACACCGCAGGCTCTGAGCCCATCGGCAATAAAGTGGCCGAAATGAAGGACACCACGAACACCGTGCTCAAGCCGAATTGCGGCAGGGCGAGCAGTTCCAGCAGCTGAGTGATCCATTCCTCCATGGCGCAGGCAGTATAGGCAGCCGTCACTCGCAGACCCCAAGGCAGAGGGCATTGGTATGCTGAAAAATGAGGCAGCTACAATCCGCTTCCCCTTTCCCGGCCCCATCCCCCCAGCGCACATGAACATCGGTCCCTACACGCTGGCAAACAATGTGTTTGCCGCGCCCATGGCAGGGGTCACGGACCGCCCTTTCAGGCAACTGTGCAAGGCCCTGGGCGCAGGCTATGCGGTCAGCGAGATGGTGACCTCTCGGCGCGATCTGTGGAACAGCCTCAAGACCTCGCGCCGCGCCAACCATGAGGGCGAGGTCGAGCCGATTGCCGTGCAGATCGCCGGCACCGACGCGGCCATGATGGCCGAGGCGGCGGTCTACAACATTGACCGTGGCGCGCAGATCATCGACATCAACATGGGTTGCCCGGCCAAGAAGGTGTGCAACAAGTGGGCGGGCTCGGCCCTGATGCAAAACGAGCCGCTGGCCATCGAGATTGCCGAGGCCGTGGTCAAGGCCTGCGAGCCGCACGGCGTGCCCGTCACGCTCAAGATGCGCACCGGCTGGTCGGCCGAGCACAAGAACGCCTTGGCCCTGGCCCGTGCCTTTGAAGACGTGGGCATCCAGATGGTCACGGTGCATGGTCGCACCCGCGAGCAGGGCTACAAGGGCCTGGCCGAGTACGACACCATTGCGGCCGTCAAGGCGGCGCTGCGCATTCCGGTGGTGGCCAATGGCGACATCACCTCTCCCCAAAAAGCCCACGCCGTGCTCGAGTTCACCGGCGCCGATGCGGTGATGATCGGCCGCGCGGCCCAGGGCCGGCCCTGGATCTTTCGCGAGGTGGCGCACTATCTGGCCACCGGCACCTTGCTGGCCCCGCCCCTGGTGGCCGAAGTCCGGCGCCTGCTCTTGGGGCACCTGGAAGACCACTATGGTCTCTACGGTGAGTTCACCGGCGTGCGCTCCGCCCGCAAACACATTGCCTGGTACGTCAGGCACCTGCCGGCGGGCGAGGCCTTTCGCGAGCGCATGAACAGCCTTGAAAGCGGTGAAGCCCAGCTGCGGGCCGTGGCTGAATTTTTTGATGAACTGGCCCTGCGCATGGATCGCATGCCCGTCTTGGCCGAGATCGCCAGCCCCCAAGAAGACCAGGAAGAGAAAGCGTCGGCATGAGCAAAAAGCACATCGAGGACTGCATCCGCACCAGCCTGGAGGGCTACTTCAAGGATCTGGATGGCATTGAGCCGGCCGGCATCTACGAGATGATGGTCAAGGTGGTGGAAAAGCCCATGCTGGAAGTCGTTATGCAGCGTGCCGACCATAACCAGTCGCGCGCCGCCGAGTGGCTGGGCCTGAACCGCAACACCCTGCGCAAGAAGCTGCTGGACCACAAGCTCATCAAGTAAGGCCGACTCTTCTTTCGGCGTGCCCAGCCCGCGCGCAGCGGGGCCCTCTACTCCAATCCATTTTCATTTCCTAAAGGCTGAGCGCCCCATGTACGCACTTCTTTCCGTCTCCGACAAGACCGGCATCGTCGAACTCGCCCAGGGTCTGCACGAGCTGGGCATTCACCTGTTGTCCACAGGTGGCACCGCCAAGCTGTTGGCTGAGCGTGGCCTGCCCGTCACTGAGGTGGCTGACATGACGGGCTTTCCGGAAATGCTCGACGGCCGCGTCAAAACCCTGCACCCCAAGGTGCACGGCGGCCTCTTGGCGCGCCGCGACCTGCCCGAGCACATGGCCGCACTGCGCCGCCACAACATCCACACCATCGATCTGCTGGTGGTCAACCTCTATCCCTTCGAGGCCACGGTGGCCAAGCCCGGCTGCACGCTGGAAGACGCCATTGAGAACATCGATATCGGCGGCCCGGCCATGGTGCGCAGCGCCGCCAAGAACTGGAAAGACGTGGCGGTGCTCACCGACGCCTCGCAGTACGCCGGCGTGCTGCAGGAGCTCAAGGCCCACAAGGCAGTCAGTGAGAAAACACGCTTTGCGCTGTCGGTGGCGGCGTTCAACCGCATCAGCCAGTACGACGGTGCCATCAGCAACTACCTCTCGTCCATCGCCTTCGAGAAGGCCGAGGGCGTGCCCCAGCGCAGCGAGTACCCCGCGCAAAGCAACAGCCAGTTCATCAAGCTGCAGGACCT
>CANGYC010000096.1 GCA_947457975.1 Comamonadaceae bacterium
ATTCTGCACAAATCCGCTTGCCGCCCGAGCGCGGCGGGGCTTTCTGGCCGGCGGCGGGCATCAGGCAAGGCGCCGGCCTACACGCGAGTGGGGGGCAGATCGGACAAGACAGGGGTGAAAAGCCAGACCGCGCCCTCACCCCGGCCCTCTCCCAGGGGGAGAGGGTGGAATTCAGGGCCCCGCTTTCACTCCCTCTACCTCTCCCTCTCCATCTCCATCTCCCTCTACCTCTCCCTCAGGGAGAGGGTTGGGGTGAGGGCTCGGCCTTTCACCCTATCCTCCCCTCTCCCTTTGGGAGAGGGCCGGGGTGAGGGCTGCGCGCCTCGCGGCGGCCTTAGGGCATCTTGTCGTCGATGGGCGGAGCGCCGGCCTCGCGCGGGCCCACCTGGCCCAGGCGTGCGCGCAGGGACTGCGGCTGGCCGCTGAGCACGGCGGCGTAGACGGTGGCGTTGGAGAGCACCTTCTTGACGTAGTCGCGCGTCTCATTAAAAGGCACGTTCTCGGCCCAGATGGCCGCGTCGAGCACCGGGCCGTTGCGCCAGGTGCGGGGGCGGCCCGGGCCGGCGTTGTAGGCCGCGGCCGCCAGGGCCATGGAGCCGCCGAAGTCGTCGAGCGCGCGCTTGAGGTAGGCGGTGCCGATGGTGATGTTGGTCTCGCGGTGGTTGATCTGGTCGGGCGTGAAACCCGCCAGGCCGATGTGGCGCGCCGTCTCGCGCGCGGTGGCCGGCATGATCTGCATCAGGCCCGAGGCGCCCACGTGCGAGCGCGCGTCCATGATGAAGCGGCTTTCCTGACGGATGAGCCCGTACACATAGGCCGGGTCAAGGCCGATCTCACGCGTGCGCTTGAGCACCAGCTCACGAAACGGCGTGGGAAAGCGCTGCTCGATGTCCATCTCGCCACGGGTGCGCTCACTGGTGTTGATGCAGCGGTCCCAGACCGCGCGCTCGCAAGCCAGTTGCGCGGCGGCCAGCAGCTCGCGCTCGGGCAGGCCGCCCGGGCGGTGCAGGTTCACCGTGTAGTTCCACTCACGCACACCGTCGACCCGCAGGCCGATGGCGATGGCGTAGAGCGCCCGCTGCAAGCCCGGGTTGGCACGGGCCGCCTCGCGCTCCTCGGCGCTCAGAGGCGCCGGCTTGGCGGGCAGGCTCACGCGCTGGCCGAGTTCCTCCAGGGCCAGCTGCTCATAAAAGCCACGAATGGAGGCGATGGACTGGAACAGCAGCAGGGCCTGGGCACGCTGGGGTTCAACCCCCGCCTCGCTCGCCGGCGCGGTAGCCATCAGAGCCTTGGCGCGCCAGTACACCCAGGTGGGGTCACGCCGGCCCTCCTCGCTCATGGCGTGGATGGCCGCGAGCACCTGGCGCCAGTTCGGCACGGTGCCGGCCCGCAGCGCAGCGCGGGCCTTCCAGGCCAGCAGGTCATCGGGCAGCGTAGCGTCTTGGTCGACGCGCTCGAAGTGGGCCAATGCCTCGCGGTCCAGACGCAGCGCCGCCTGCTTGCCGATCACGCCCCAGACCCAGTGGCGCTCCTCGGCCGTGAGCTGCAGGCCCCACTTGCGGCGCAGCTGCTCGGCCGCAGCGGCAGGGTTCTGGGCGGCCAGACGCACCAGGGCCAGGGTGATGAGCTCCTTGCGCTGGCGCGTGAAGGCGAATTTCTTGTCGTCGAGGAACTTGGCCGGCTCGGCCTGCACCACGGCCAGGTGCTTGAGGGCATCGGGCGCCACGATCTCCACCGCATCGCGCACGGGCCGAGCCCGGTTGGCCTCGATGGCCAGGCGCGCCTTGCGCCACACTTGCTCGGCCGGCAGCAGACGCGCCGAGTGCAGGCGATCGGCAGCGGTCTTGCAGCCGTCGTCGGCATCGCGCTGGGCATGCCAGAGGCGCCGCACCTCCTCCACCAAGCGGGCGGGCGTCTCGCCGGGTGCCTTCAGGTGCTCCACCAAGATGGCATAGCAGCGGATCTCCCGGTCGTCGTTCATGCGGAACAGAGGCAACTCGGCAGAAAAAAGCGTCCAGTCGCGGCGCTGGCCCAGCAAGAGCATCCAGTCGTTGCGCAGGCGGTCCTCCTGGTAGGTGCCCGCCCATCGGGTGAAGAAGGCCTGCATCTCGGCGGGCGTGGCGTCCGACAGGCGGTTGCGCAGCTCCCAATAGGCGGCCCAGGGTTCGAGCACATGGCCACGGGCCTGCGGCAGCAGGGCCTGCAGGCGAGCGCGGTCGCCGCGGTCAAAGGCCTGGCCCATGTCCAGCAGCACCTGGTCGGCGCGGGCATTGGGCGCGCTGGCGGCCGGGGCCTGCGCCCGGCCAGGCAAGGCAGCGACCCCCATCAGGAGGAGCAAGGCAGTGGTGACAAGATTTTTCGATAGCATGGGGGAATTATGGATAAAGCCACAGCACGCAAGACCCTGATTGAGCAACGGTTGAACCTGCCCGATCGCCTACAGCGCGCTGAACTGTTACAGCGGGTGCTGCGCATCTGGCTGGTGGGGCGGCCCGACACCGTGATCGGGGCGTATTGGCCGATCAAGGGCGAGTTCGACCCTCTGCCCGCCCTCTACCGCTGGCAAGAGGACGCCATGCTGGCGCAGTCGCTCTCCGGGAATGAGGCCCTGGCCTCGGCCGAGCCGATGCTGGCCACCGAGAGCCTGGCCCAGCGCCACAAGCGCAAGATCGGTCTGCCGGTGGTCAACAAGCAAACCAAGACCCTCACCTTCCACGCTTGGTACCCGGGTTGCCCCATGGAAGAAGACGCCTACGGCATTCCCAAACCCAAGGACACCGAGCTGGTGGTGCCCACCGTGCTACTGGTGCCCTGCGTGGGCTGGGGACCTGGGGGCTACCGGCTGGGCTACGGCGGCGGCTTTTACGACCGCACGCTCGCCAGCTACCAACCGCCCCCGGTGACCGTGGGCCTGGGCTACAGCATGGGTTTCCTGCCCGAGCTACAGCCCGAACCGCACGACGTGCCGCTGGGCGCCATCCTGAGCGACGAAGGCGTGGCCTGGCAGAAATAGGCCTCAGCCGGGCTGCGCGGCCAGGAAACGCAGGTCGCCGGCGTAGCGCCTGAGTGTTTCTACGGCGCGGGCGCGCTGGGCGGGCGTGGTGCTCTGGTGCAGCTCGGCCAGCACCTGGCAGCTTTGGCGGCGAACGGCCATCATGGCGGCGCGGTCGCCAGGGTCGGTGGGCTCCAGGCTGCGCATCATCATGGCCTTGAGAATCGGGCGGACCTGCTCAGGCGGCATCCCGGGCAAGGCGCGCAAGGTCTTGAGCATCTCCTGCTGGCGCCGCAGCCGCCGCTCGTAGGTGGCGGCCACGTCCCAGGGGGCACGGGCCAAAGCAGACTCTAGCGTCCGCCGCTGTTCGGCCTCCAGCCGGCCATAGAGCGATTCAGCACGCGAGAGGCTCTGCTTGAGCCGCTCGGCCGCCACGGCCTGGGGCGTCTGCTCCAGGTATTTCTCTCGGAAGGTCCGGTTGGACTTGGTCAGGCGCCGCTCCAGCTCGGCCAGCTGGGCCGGCGAGAGGCTGGCCAAGGCCTGCACGGCCGCAGGTTCCACCACATCGAACAGGCCGCCAAAGCCCTGCCACTGGCCCATCACCTCCTCGACCATGCCGCACACCTGGACCGCGCTCAGCTCGCCCGGCATGAGCGGCTGCCAGCGCGTGAGCATGTCGGCATAGCCAGCCAGCTGGGTGCGCCGGTGCCAGGCATGCACCTGCACCATGGCCTGGCGCATCACGGGGCGCTGCGTGTCATTGAACTCCAGGTAATCGGTCAGCCACCACCAGGCCGCCTCGTGGGCGTGGTTGTAGGCCAGGCGCACGGTGCTGCAGCCGGCCAACAAAGCGGCCAGCAAAACAGCCATCAGGCTGGTGCGGATAATCTGGGTCCAACGCATACACATCCGGAAAGCTCATCCATGGCAGGTACAGGCAGCAAGGCAGCGCTCGATGTGGTCATCATGGCCGCCGGCAAGGGCACGCGCATGAAGAGCGCGCGGCCCAAAGTGTTGCACCGTTTGGGAGGTCGCGCTTTGCTGGCTCATGTGCTTGACCGGGCCATGCAGTTATCGGCCCGGCGCGCCATCGTCATCACCGGCCACGGCGCAGCCGAGGTGGAGGCGGCCGTGCAGGCCCTGCCCCTGCACGGGCTGCAGCTGGCTTTTGCCCGGCAGGAACCCCAGCTGGGAACCGGCCATGCCGTGCAGCAGGCGCTGCCGCAGCTGCCTGACGACGGCGTGGCGCTCATTCTCTCGGGCGACGTGCCCCTGACGGAAACGGACACGCTGCAGGCCCTGCTGGCGGCCTGCGATGGCTCGCGGCTGGCGCTGCTCACCCTGGACATGCCCGATCCCACGGGCTACGGCCGCATCGTGCGCCAGGGTGAGAAGGTCGAGGCCATCGTGGAGCACAAGGACGCCAGCGACGACCAGCGGCGCATCACCGAGATCTACAGCGGCATCATGGCCGTGCCCACGCGCCTTTTGCGCGGCTGGCTCGCCCGGCTGGACAACCAAAACGCCCAGCAGGAGTACTACCTCACCGACGTGGTGAAGTTCGCCGTGGCTGACGGCGTGCCCGTGGTAGCCCACCGCATCACCGACGCGGCCCAGGTGGCCGGCGTCAACAGCCCTGCACAACTGGCCGAGCTGGAGCGCGCCTACCAGCTCAGGCGCGCCCAGGCCCTGATGGCCCAAGGCGTGCGCCTGGCCGACCCGACCCGCTTTGACGTGCGCGGCGAGCTGAGCTGCGGCGCCGATGTGGAGATTGACGTGGGCTGCGTCTTCGAGGGCCGCGTGGAGTTGGGCGAGGGCGTGCGCATCGGCGCGCACTGCGTCATTGCGAATGCCCGCATCGCCGCCGGTGCCGTGGTTCACCCCTTCACCCACATCGACGGCGAAAAACTCGGTGTGGAAGTGGGCGAAGGTGCCCTCATCGGCCCCTTTGCGCGCCTGCGCCCCGGCGCGCAGCTGGGGGCCGAGGTGCACATCGGCAACTTCGTAGAAGTAAAAAACTCCACCCTGGCCGCAGGCGCCAAGGCCAACCACCTGGCCTACCTGGGCGACGCCACGGTAGGCGAGCGCGTGAACTACGGCGCCGGCAGCATCACCGCCAACTACGACGGCGCCAACAAGCACCGCACCGTCATTGAGGCCGATGTGCACGTGGGCAGCAACTGCGTGCTGGTGGCCCCCGTCACCCTGGGCGCCGGCGGCACCATAGGCGGCGGCTCCACCATCACCAAGAACACCCCGCCCGGTGCGCTCACCGTGGCACGCGGCAAACAGCTCTCCCTGCCGAACTGGCAGCGACCGGCCAAGAAAAAGTGAACGCCCCCTCTCCCTCTGGGAGTGGGCTGGGGTGAGGGCAGCGGATGGTGCCACCACCACCCCAAATGCAAAAAATTCATTCCAGCTAACGAACCTTAAAGCGGCGCACGCCGCCTCACCGCAGCATCCCCGGCTTTGCCAGGAGCTGCAAGGTGAGACACAGCTGGAACGACATCAAGGCCAAGGCGCTGGCCTTCAGCAAGCAGTGGGGTGACCCAGACAACGAGAAAAGCCAGGCGCAGTCCTTCTGGATCGACTTTCTCGACATATTTGGCGTACCCAACAAGCGGGTAGCCACTTTTGAATTGAATGTGGCCAAGCATGGCGGCGGCCATGGCTTTGCCGACCTGTTCTGGCCCGGCGTGCTGCTGGTGGAGCACAAGTCCCGAGGAAAGGATCTGGACCTGGCCTTCTCCCAGGCGCACCCTGCCGGCGACCGATCTTTTGAATGAAGGGCCGCAAGAAATCGCAGCGCACAGCCATACTGTCATCGAACGATTACAATGTCAGTCCCTTTCCGGGTTGAAACCACGGCAGAGTTCGACCACTGGCTGCAGGCTCTTCCGGATGCCCTGACCAGGGTGCGCCTGGCTCGGCGCCTGGACAAAGCCGCGCGGGGCAACCTGGGCGACACCCGGCCCGTAGGTCAAGGCGTTTGGGAAATGCGCGAGTTTTTTGGACCGGGCTGGCGCATGTATTTCATCCAGCAGGGAAACGCTCTGATCGTCATGCTGGGCGGCGGGGACAAGTCCTCCCAGTCAAGCGACATTGCAAGGTCCCAGGACATGGCGCGCTTATTCAAGGAGTCATCGGTATGAAACCGCACACACGTCCCTTCGATTTGGCCGAGCACCTTCGCACGGCGGATGATGTGGCCGCCTACCTGTCTCTGGTCATTGAAGAAAACGAGCCCGGTGAACTGGCCCATGCGCTGGGCGTGGTGGCGCGCGCCCGCGGCATGACGCAGGTGGCACTCGACACTGGCCTGAGCAGAGAAGCGCTCTACAAGGCACTGCGCTCCGACGCACAACCGCGCTTTGACACCGTCAGTCGGGTCTGCAAGGCTTTGGGCATCAAATTGGTGGCGCAGCCCCTAGAAAAGGAGGCGTAAGGCCTGCCCTCACCCCAGCCCTCTCCCAGGGGGAGAGGGAGCAAGACAAGAACCGCGTAGGTCAACCTCTCAACCTCGTAGAGGGAGCAAAGCTCGCTCAGACCAGTGGCAGCTGGGGGCGGAACTTGGCGCGGTGGATGCTGAAGAAGGCCTTGACGTTGCGCACGTTGGCATCGGTGGTGAAGAGGCGCTGGGCCAGAGCGGCGTAGGCCGGCATGTCGGCCACGCGCACGATGAGCACGAAATCGGGGCCGGGTGACACGCGGTAGCACTGCTGCACCGCACCGTCTTGCACCACGCGGGCCTCGAAGGCGCGGGCGAGCTCGTCGCCCTGGCGGTCCAGCGTGACCTCGACCACGGCCGTAAGTCCATGGCCTTGCACGGCGGCCAGCCGGTCTTCGCTGAGCACAGCCATGTGGTGCTCAATGAGGCCGGCCTCGCGCAGGCGCTTGACGCGCCTCAGGCACGTGGCGGGCGAGACATGCACCGTGGCGGCCAGGTCCTGATTGCTGCGCGAAGCGTCGCGCTGCAACTCGTCCAGGAGGCGCAGATCGGTGCTATCGAGCGCCAAAGAACCGGATGATTGATTCACTGATTCCATATTTTTGGAATTTTCTTTCAAATCGTGGCCACAGTCGATTTTTATTGCATAAAAGATAAATTAATGGAAGCATGATTCACTCACAAGTGCCTAGCATCGCTGCCAAAGAGGAGAGCTTTCCATGTGTGGAATCGTCGCCGCGGTGTCCAGCCGCAACATCGTCCCCATCCTGGTCCAGGGCCTGCAGCGCCTGGAATACCGGGGCTATGACTCCTGCGGCGTGGCCGTGCATGACGCGGGCCTCAAGCGCGCGCGCAGCGTCGCGCGCGTGGCCGAACTGCAAAGCCAGGTGGACGCCGAGCAGATTGCAGGCGGCACCGGCATCGCCCACACCCGCTGGGCCACGCACGGCGCGCCGGCGGTGCACAACGCGCATCCGCACTTCAGCCACGGCACGGGGGGCGACGCCCTGCACAAGCCCGGCCGTGTGGCGCTGGTGCACAACGGCATCATCGAGAACCACGAAGAACTGCGCGCCGAGCTCAAGGCCCGGGGCTACACCTTTCAGAGCCAGACGGACACCGAGGTCATCGTGCACCTGGTCGAGAGCCTCTACGACGGCGACCTCTTCGAGGCCCTGCGCGCGGCCATCGCCCGCCTGCATGGCGCCTACGCGATTGCCGCTTTCTGCAAGGACGAGCCGCAGCGCGTGGTGGGCGCGCGTGCCGGCTCGCCCCTCATTCTTGGCGTGGGCCAGGGTGGTGAACATTTCCTGGCGAGCGACGCCATGGCCCTGGCCGGCGTGACCGACCAGATCGTGTACCTGGAAGAAGGCGACCTGGTGGACCTGCAGCTGGGCAAGCACTGGGTGCTGGACAAGGCTGGCCGCCAGGTGCAGCGCCCCGTGCGCACCGTGCAGGCACACAGCGGCGCGGCCGAGCTGGGCCCCTACCGGCACTACATGCAAAAGGAAATCTTCGAGCAGCCGCGCGCCATTGCCGAC
>CANGYC010000097.1 GCA_947457975.1 Comamonadaceae bacterium
AGTGGCGTGAAGACTATCGCCGGGGCAAGAGCGAACTGCTCACCAGCGCGCTCACCGGCGCGTCCACCCGTGGCGTGCGCCCCCTGCTGCGCAAGCTCGCCCGCCACACCGACGCGCTGCTGCAGCGCCTGTGGTTACGCGCAGCCTTCCCGGCCGATTGCGCCCTGGTGGCGGTCGGCGGCTATGGCAGGGGCGAGCTGTTTCCCCAGTCCGACGTGGACGTGCTCATCCTGTTGCCCGACGGCACGCCGCTGGACCAGCCCGGGGCGGACGGCCAGAGCCTGAAGCAGCGGCTGGAGGCCTTCATCGGCCAGTGCTGGGACTGCGGTCTCGAAATTGGATCGAGCGTGCGCATGCTCGGCGAATGCGTGGAAGAGGCCGGCCGGGACATCACCATCCAGACCTCGGTGCTGGAGGCGCGCTGGGTGGCCGGTGCGCGCAAGCTCTGCGCCGATCTGCAGGCCCGGCTGAATCAGCAGATGGATGCCAGGTCCTTCTTCGTGGCCAAGACCCTGGAGCTGCGCCAGCGCCACACCAAGTACGAGGACACGCCCTATTCCCTGGAGCCCAATTGCAAGGAGTCGCCAGGCGGCCTGCGCGACCTTCAGGTCATCCTCTGGGTGGCCAAGGCGGCAGGGCTGGGCAACAGCTGGGACGAACTGGCGCTCAATGGCCTGGTCACGCGCTTTGAGGTGCGACAGATCAAGGCCAACGAGGCGCTGCTGAGCCTGATCCGCGCGCGCCTGCACCTGCTGGCCCGGCGCCGCGAAGACCGCCTGGTGTTCGACCTGCAAACCGCCGTGGCCGAGTCTTTCGGCTACAAGGCCGTGACAGGAGCCGACGGCCGGCCTAAGCGCGGCACCATGCGCCCCAGCGAGATGCTGATGCGCCGCTACTACTGGGCGGCCAAGGCCGTGACGCAGCTCAACCAAATTGTGCTGCTGAACATCGAGGAGCGCCTGGCGCCCAGCACCTTCCCGATGCGCCCGATCAACGAACGCTTCCTGGACAAAGGCGGCAAGCTGGAGGTGGCCTCGGACGAGCTGTACCTGCAGCATCCACATGCGGTGCTGGAGACCTTTTTGCTTTATGAAACCGAGGCCAGCATCAACGGCCTGTCGGCGCGCACGCTCAGGGCGCTGTACAACGCCCGCGGGATTATGGACAGCCGTTTCCGGCGAGACCCGGTCAACCGTGCCACCTTTTTGAAGATCCTGCAGCAGACCGAGGGCATCACGCACGCCATGCGGCTGATGAACCAGACCTCGGTGCTGGGCCGCTACCTCTGGGTGTTCCGCAAGATCGTGGGGCAGATGCAGCACGACCTCTTCCACGTGTACACCGTGGACCAGCACATCCTGATGGTGCTGCGCAACGTACGGCGCTTCTTCATGGCCGAGCACTCGCATGAGTACCCCATGTGCTCTCAACTGGCCGCCGGCTGGGACAAGCCCTGGATTCTTTACGTGGCCGCCCTCTTCCACGACATTGCCAAGGGCCGCGGCGGTGACCATTCCGAGCTGGGCTGCCGTGAGGTGCACACCTTCTGCCGACAGCACGGCATCGCGGCCGAAGACACGCAACTCATCGAATTTCTGGTCTCCGAGCACCTGACCATGAGCCGCATCGCCCAGAAGGAAGACCTGAGCGACCCGGACGTCATCGCCCAGTTTGCCCGGCGCGTGGGCAACGAGCGCTATCTCACCGCCCTGTACCTGCTGACCGTGGCCGACATCCGCGGCACCAGCCCCAAGGTCTGGAACGCCTGGAAGGGCAAGCTGCTGGAAGACCTGTACCGCTACACCCTGCGCGTGCTCGGCGGGCGGGCGCCCGATGCCGATGCCGAGGTGGAGTCGCGCAAGCGCGAAGCCTTGTCCGACCTGGCGCTGCACGCCCAGCGCTTTGAATCGGAAAAGCCCCTGTGGGACACGCTGGACGTGAGCTATTTCATGCGGCACGAGGCGGCCGACATCGCCTGGCACGCCCGCCAGCTCTCGCGCCATGTGGGCCAGCCGCAGCCCTTGGTGCGGGCGCGGCGCTCCTCCACCGGCGAAGGCCTGCAGGTGCTGGTGTACACGCCCGACCAGCCGGACCTCTTTGCCCGCATCTGCGGCTTCTTTGACCAGACCGGCTTTTCCATTCTGGATGCCAAGATCCACACGGCCAAGAACGGCTTCGCCCTCGACACCTTCCAGCTCGTCAGCCCCGACCTGTCGGAGCACTACCGCGAGCTGGCCGCCATGATCGAGGTGGAACTGGCCCGTACGCTGGCGCAGCCCGGGCCGCTACCGGACCCGAGCCGTGGGCGGGTGTCGCGCCGGGTCAAGAGCTTTCCGATCGCTCCGCGCGTGGACCTGCGGCCCGACGAAAAGGCCCAGCGCTGGCTGCTCAGCGTCTCGGCCAGCGACCGCGCGGGCCTGCTCTACTCGATTGCCCGTGTGCTGGCCCAGCACCGCATCAATCTGCTGCTGGCCAAGGTCACCACCCTGGGCGAGCGGGTGGAAGACACCTTCCTGATCGACGGGCCGGAGTTGCAGCAGAGCAAGGCGCAGATCGCCATCGAGACCGAACTGCTTGAAGCCCTGAAGGCTTGAAGGCCTGAACAGCCGGCGCAGTCTGGGCCCGAACCAGGCTCTCACAGGGTTAACCATAGGCCTGATCACCGGCCCCGCTCCTAGACTGCCTTCGCATACTTAGGAGCCTCAGATGAAACCCCTGCCCGCCGCCTTTCGCACCTCCCCGAGCAACGACCGCATCAAGGAAATCCAGACCCAGCCTGAACGGGTCAAGGACATGCCGTATGCCCCGGCGATCCGTCTCGAAGGCGTGGGCGACGTGCTCTACATCTCCGGCGCCACGGCTTCGCCCCTGTACCACAAGCATCCGCACGAGGAAGGCGAGCACCAGCACAGCAGCGACATCCGCGAGCAGACGCGCCGCGCCATGGAGACCATTGCCGGGATCCTCGCCCACGAGGGCCTGACCTGGACCGACGTGGTCAAGGTCACCAAGTACCTGACCGACATGCGCGACCAGGACGGCATGGTGGCCGTGATGTCGCAGTACTTCGGCGACTGGAAGCCGGCCAGCACCACGATTTGCATCAACCAGCTCTCCACGCCCGGCGCCCGGGTGGAGCTGGACATGATTGCCGCCTACCCGCGCCGCTGAGCCAAGCGCAGCGCGCGGGACGGCTTAGTCGTCATGCGCCGCGTCCAGCCCGGGGAACAGCACCTCGGTGTAGCCAAAGCGCGTGAAGTCGCGCACCCGCATGGGGTAGAGCGTGCCGATGAGGTGGTCGCACTCGTGCTGCACCACCCGGGCATGAAAGCCCTCCACCGTGCGGTCGATGGCATCTCCATAGGGGTCCAGGCCCTGGTAGCGGATGCGTTTGAATCGCGGCACCACCCCACGCAGGCCGGGCACCGACAGGCACCCTTCCCAGCCCTCTTCTTCCTCATCGCCCAGCGGCGTGATCACAGGGTTCAGCAGCACCGTCACGGGCACCACGGGGGCCTCGGGGTAGCGCGGGTTGGCGCTGCCGCTGCCAAAAATCACCAATTGCAGGTCCACCCCGATCTGTGGCGCCGCCAGGCCCGCGCCGTTGACGGCGCGCATGGTGTCGAACAGGTCGGCCACCAGCAGGTGCAGGGCATCGCTGTCGAACATGTCCGCCGGTACCGGCGGGGCAACGCGCAGCAGGCGGGCGTCGCCCATCTTGAGGATCTCACGCACCGCCATTGAGCAGCTCCAGAAGTTGCGTCTCGTCGAGGATGGCCACACCCAGCTCCTGCGCCTTGGTCAGCTTGCTGCCCGCTTCGGCACCAGCCACCAGGTAGTCGGTCTTCTTGCTCACTGAGCCGGCCACCTTGCCGCCTGCGGCTTCAATGCGGTCCTTGGCTTCGTCGCGGCTGAGGCTGGGCAAGGTGCCTGTAATCACCAGGGTCTTGCCAGTCAAGGGCAACACAGCGCGGGCGGCCGGCTCGCCCTCAGGCCAGCTCAGGCCCAGGGCACGCAGCTGCTCGACCACCTCACGGTTATGCGCTTGGCCGAAGAAGGTGTGGATGCTCTGGGCCACCACGGGGCCGACGTCGGCCACCTCCAGCAGCTGCTCTTCGGTGGCGTCCATCACCGCGTCGAGCTTGCCGAAGTGGCGCGCCAGTTCCTTGGCTGTGGCCTCGCCCACGTGCCGAATACCCAGCCCAAAAATGAAACGCGCCAAGGTGGTCTGCTTGGAGCGCTCAATGGCTTCTAGCAGCTTGTTGGCCGACTTGTCGGCCATGCGCTCCAAGTTCAGCAGGGCCGACAAGCCCAGCCGGTACAGATCGGTCAGATTGCGGATCAGGTTGGCATCGACCAGTTGATCGACCAGTTTGTCGCCCAGACCCTCGATCTCCACGGCGCGGCGGTGCGCAAAGTGCAGGATGGCCTCCTTGCGCTGGGCGGGGCAGAACAGGCCGCCGCTGCAGCGGTGATCGGCCTCACCCTCCTCCCGCACGGCGGCCGAGCCGCACACTGGGCAGCAGGCGGGCATGGTGAACAGCATGCCTTCGTGCATGCGCTTGTCGGCGACCACGCTGACCACCTCGGGGATCACATCACCGGCGCGGCGCACCACCACGGTGTCGCCCACGCGCACGTCCTTGCGGCGCGCCTCATCCTCGTTGTGCAGGGTGGCATTGGTCACAGTCACGCCGCCCACGAAAACGGGCGCGAGCTTGGCCACCGGGGTGAGCTTGCCGGTGCGGCCCACCTGCACGTCAATCGCCAGCACCGTGGTGAGCTGCTCCTGCGCGGGGTACTTGTGGGCGACTGCCCAGCGCGGCTCGCGCGTGACAAAGCCCAGCTGCCGCTGCAGCGCCAGGCTGTTGACCTTGTAGACCACGCCGTCGATGTCAAAGGGCAGCGCATCGCGGCCCTGGCCCATCTCACGGTGAAAGGCCACCAGCTCGGCCGCGCCACGGGCCAGCCGGGTCTGCGGGGCCACGGGCAAGCCCCAGTCGCGCAGCTGCATCAACCAGGCGTGGTGCGTCTGGGGCGGGGCCACGCCAGGGGCCAGCTGCACATCGCCCAGGCCGTAGGCAAAAAAGCTCAAGGGCCGCTGGGCAGCGATGCCTGGATCGAGCTGGCGCACCGCGCCGGCGGCGGCGTTGCGCGGGTTGACGAAGGTCTTTTCGTTCTTGGCGCCTTGGGCGATCTTGTTGCGCTGGCGTTCATTGAGCGCCTCGAAATCATCGCGCCGCATGTAGACCTCGCCACGCACCTCCAGCACCGGCGGCTGCGCACCCTGCAGCCTGAGCGGAATCTGGCCGATGGTGCGGATGTTCTGCGTCACGTCCTCGCCCACCTCGCCATCGCCGCGGGTGGCGGCTTGCACCAGGCTGCCGTGCTCATAGCGCAGGTTGATGGCCAGGCCATCGAACTTCAGCTCGCCCACGTAGACCACTGGGTCATTTTCGGGCTGGAGGCCGAGCTCACGGCGAACACGGGCATCAAAGGCCTCGGCGCCCGTGGCCTCGGTGTCGGTTTCGGTGCGGATGCTGAGCATGGGCACCGCATGGCGCACGCTGGCAAAGTGCGCCAGGGCCTGGCCGCCCACGCGGCGGGTGGGCGAATCGGGGCTGGCCAGCTCAGGGTGCGTAGCCTCCAGGGCCTGCAGCTCCTGGAAGAGCTTGTCGTACTCGGCGTCCGGAATCTCCGGCTCGTCGAGCACGTAATAGCGATGGGCATGGTGGTGCAGCTGCGCGCGCAGCCGCTGTACGCGATCAGCCTCGTTCACCGCGGAAAACAAGTCATCGGTCATGGGAATGGATGCTCAGGGGCGCTCGCCCCGGCCAGATGCACGGAGGCAGGCCGTTCAGGAAAACAGGCGCCGCCCCAGCTGAGAGCCAGCCGAGAGTTCACGCTCGTCCAGGGTCTGGTAGAGCTTTTGCAGGTCGGCATGAATCACCTCCATGGTCTCGGCCCTGATCAGGCCGCCGTGGTCATCGGTAATCACCCCTTCCATGCTGGCAGCCAGGGCCAGCGCCGCCTCGCACATGCGCTCGAAGGGCTTTTCCTCCGGCGGCACCTGGGGTACGTCGAGCGAAAGGGTCAGCTCGCGCAAGGCGGTCTGCTCGGGCGCTTCGGCCAGGGCGGCCTGGGTGTCGAAGGTGAGCACCAGCAAAGGAGGCTGCCCCTCCTGCGAGGCTGGCAACACCATGCGGCCGGGAATGACGCCCGCCACGAAGCCCAGGCGGGCCGCACTCTGATGGATGTAGCCCGAGCTCCAGGCCGCATTGCGGGCGCGCAAGATGAAGCTGAGCTGGGCGTCGTGCTCGACTGCAAACTGGTCCAGCTCCTTGGCGCGGGCCACTTCATCGAGCATCTCGGGAAATTCGGGCTCGCCGCCCACCGCATCGGCAAAGGCGCGGGCCTTGGTGACGAACTCGGAGTACTCAATCTGGTTGAGCGGGCCTATGCGGTTGGCCAATTGCACGCCGGCCTGAAAAGCGCTGTAGCGCTGCCCGGGCAAGGGAGGCTCCCACAGATCGGACTCCATGTTCAGGCCCTCCACCGCAAACGGCTTGCTGCCGGCACGGCGGGTGGCGGGCAAGGCTGCCAGGGCAGCGTCGCCAGAGACGAGGGCCTCAATGGAAATGGGCGCCAGCACGTCGATCAGGGCATCGAGTCCAGCCTCTCTGCGCGGGGTCGGCAAGGACTTGAACTCATCCAGGGGCTCGGCCAAGTGCTCAGCGCTGACAGATCCCTCCAGGTAGGGCTCCACGCGCTCGACGATGTCCCCTGTCAGTGTGGGTTCGGGCCGGTCGGCCTCTCGGGCAGGATCGGGGATGGCCTGTTTGGGACGGCTCTTGCGGGAGGTCCAGGCGCCGTGCGCAATGACCAGAGCCAGCACGAGGGCGCCAGCAGCGGCGAGTCCAACTTGAAGGTTGTTCATAGAGCGGTGGTTTCAGCCATGCCAACGGCCGACTCCATGTCGACCGCCACGATGCGGGAGACGCCCTGCTCCTGCATGGTCACGCCGATGAGCTGCTCGGCCATCTCCATGGCAATCTTGTTGTGACTGATGAAGAGAAACTGCGTCTCGCGGCTCATGCTGGCCACCAGCTTGGCGTAACGCTCGGTGTTGGCGTCGTCCAGCGGCGCATCCACCTCGTCAAGCAGGCAGAACGGGGCCGGGTTGAGCTGGAAGATGGCAAAGACCAGCGCGATGGCGGTCAGGGCTTTCTCGCCACCGGAGAGCAAGTGGATGGTCTGGTTCTTCTTGCCCGGCGGTTGGGCCAGGACCTGCACCCCGGCGTCGAGTATTTCGTCACCGGTCATGATCAGCTTGGCCTGGCCCCCGCCGAAGAGCTCGGGGAACATGCGGCTGAAGTGGCCGTTGACCACCTCGAAGGTGCTGGACAGCAGCTCACGGGTTTCGGCGTCGATCTTGCGGATCGCATCTTCCAGGGTGTTGATGGCGTCTGTCAGGTCGGCGGTCTGCGTGTCGAGGAAGCCCTTGCGCTCACGCGCCGAGCTCAGCTCATCCAGCGCGGCAAGATTGACCGCGCCCAGCGACTGGATCTCGCGGTGCAGGCGGTCGATCTCACCCTGCAGGCCTGCCAGCCGCACCTGGCCTTCGGTGATGGAGGCTTCGACGGCGGTCAGGTCGGCCTGCGCATCGGCCAGCAGCTGCTCGTACTGCTCCAGGCCCAACCGGGATGCTTGCTCCTTGAGCTGCAGGTCGGTGATTCGCTGGCGCATGGGTTCCATCTCGCGCTCGAGCTGCAGGCGGCGCTCGTCGCTGGCGCGCAGCTTGGCGGTCAGGTCGTCGTACTGGCTGCGCTTGGCGCCCAGCTCGGCCTCGCGCTCGAGCTTGAGGGCCAAGGCCGTTTGCAGACCCGCCATGGCCGCGGCATCCGACAGGCGCGAGAGCTCGTCCTGCGCACGTTTTTCTTCATCC
>CANGYC010000098.1 GCA_947457975.1 Comamonadaceae bacterium
ATCCTGCGGGAGCAGGGCGTCAACTCCCACGTGGAGATGGCCTACGCCTTCACCCTCGCCGGCTTTGAGGCCGTCGACGTGCACATGACCGACCTGCAGGCCGGCCGGGTGCAGCTGTCGCAATTTGCCGGCGTGGTGGCCTGCGGCGGTTTCAGCTATGGCGACACCCTGGGCGCCGGCATCGGCTGGGCGCGCTCCATCTTGTTCAACCCGGCCCTGGCCGATCAGTTCAAGGCCTTCTTTGCCCGCCCCGACACCTTTGGCCTGGGCGTGTGCAACGGCTGCCAGATGTTCGCTGAGCTGGCCGACATCATTCCGGGTGCCGAGGCCTGGCCGCGCTTTACCACCAACCAGAGCGAGCGCTTTGAGGCGCGTCTGAGCCAGGTGGAGGTGCTGGCCTCTCCGAGCCTGTTCTTCCAGGGCATGGCCGGTGCCCGCCTGCCGATTGCCGTGGCCCACGGCGAAGGCTTTGCCAACTTTTCGCGCCGGGGCAATGCGGCCCAGGCCGTGGCCGCCATGCGTTTCGTTGATCACTTCGGCCAGCCCACCGAAGCCTATCCGCTCAACCCAAACGGCAGCCCGGGCGGCCTCACCGCCGTGACCACGGCCGACGGACGCTTCACGGCCATGATGCCCCACCCCGAGCGCGTGTTCCGCAACGTACAGATGAGCTGGACCAGCGGCGAGCTCAGCGCCCACAGCCCCTGGATGCAGATCTGGCACAACGCCCGCAAGGCGGTGGGATAAAGCACATGGATCCAGCCAAGCAAAAGGGCCCCTCGGGGCCCTTTTGCATCCAGGCGATTCATCTCCTGGTGAGATGACAAGGCAGCTGCCTTACTCCTTGTAGAAGACTTCCACCTTGCCCTTGAGCTTGATCAGCAAGGGCTGGCCTTTGCGGTCCAGGGTTTTGCCGGCAGGCACCTTGATCCAGCCTTCGCTGATGCAGTACTCCTCCACGTCGAAGCGCTCCTTGCCGTTGAAGCGAATACCCACAGGGTGCTCAAACACGGCCGGCACATGGTGTGGGCTGCGCGGGTCAATCGAGAGGTGGTCGGGCAGGGCAGGGCGAAGGGCGTCGGTCATGGGCTCAAAAAGAGTGCTTGGGGTGCCTGCATTGTTGCAGAGCGCTTGGCGTTCTAGGGTTTTCAGCGGTGGATGACCGAGGGTCCGCAGCTAGCATGGCGCTCATTTCATGAGGAGTTTGTTCATGTCCAACGCTGTCCATCGCCGTCGATTGTTTGCCTTGTCCGCGCTGCTGCTGGGGGCCGGAGTGGCCTTCGCCCAGGAACGCTACCCTGCCAGGTCCGTCACCCTGGTGGTGCCGCAGGCCGCAGGCGGCGCCAATGACGCGATCGCGCGCATCGTGGCCCAGAAGCTCACCGAGATCAGCGGCCAGTCCTTCCTGGTGGAAAACCGGCCGGGCGCCGGCGGCAACATCGGCACCGCCCTGGTGGCCAAGTCGCGGGCAGACGGCTACACGCTGATGCTCACGGCCGACAGTTCTTACGTCATCAACCCGTCCCTGTACAAAAGCACCGGCTTTGATCCCTTGAAGGACTTCGAGCCGGTCACGCCCGTGGCCACCGCCGGCTATGTGCTCGTGGCCAACAATCAATTCCCGGCCAGGAACGTCACCGAACTGATTGCGCAGGCCAAGGCCCAGCCCGGCAAGATCATGATCGGCTCGGCCGGCAATGGCACCGTCAACCACCTGGTGGGCGAAATGCTCAACAAGGCCGCCGGCATCGACCTCGTGCATGTGCCTTACAAAGGAGCGGCTGCAGCCGTGACGGACTTGGTTGGCGGGCAGGTACAGGTGTCGGTCCAGAGCCTGCCGTCGTCGATCAGCTTCATTCGCAGCGGGCGCATCAAGGTGCTGGGCGTGGTCAATGAAAAAAGGCTCGCGGCCCTGCCGGATGCCGCCCCCATCAGCGAGGTGGTCAGAGGCCTGGCGGTCACGCCCTGGTACGGGGTGTTTGCACCGGCTGGAACGCCGGCGCCCCTGGTCGCCCAACTGGAATCGCTGATCCACCGCGCGCTCGAAGCCCCCGATGTGCGCGAAAAGCTGGCCAATGTGGGCGCAGAGCCCTATCGGCTGAACCAGGAGCAGTTCTCGGCCCTGATCCGCGCGGAACTGCCGCGCTGGGCCAGGGTGGTCAAGGAATCGGGCGCCACCATCGATTGAGCGGAGCTCCCCGCCCGGTCCAAGGGTGTCAGTGCACGCCCTTGAGGGCTGGGCGGTTCTTGTAGAACTCGATGGGCGGCCAGGCGGGCCAGGTCGCTCACGCTGTTGTCGGCCGTTCGGGCCGGGGAGAGCAGTTCGAGCAGGTTCGCGCGAATGGGGCGTTTTTGTCGGGAATTCGATGAGGATGAGCGCGCAGCGGACTCGTCAGCGGCTGTTCAGGCAAGAAGAGCGTGTTGTCATCATCTTTGCATGGCTTCGAGGCATGATCCGTGTTTCACCAAGGAGATACTGCCTCATGTTCTTGCGTTCTCTGGCATTGGTGCTGGTCCTTGTGACTGCTGTCGGTACGGCCTGGGCCCAGCGTTTTGAATTTGTTGCCCTGGGCGATCTGCCCTATGGATCTGACAGTCAGGCGGGAGCACCCTACAGGGCATTGATCGGTGCCATCAACCGTGAAAAGCCGGCTTTTTCTGTCCATGTCGGCGACATCAAGTCGGGGGGCTCGGTCTGTTCCAACGAGGAGTTTGTGCGTCAACGGGCGCACTTTGATTTGTTCGATGGAGCCGTGATGTACACCCCCGGCGATAACGAATGGACGGACTGCCACCGCGCCAGCAATGGCAGCTATGAACCCGTGGAGCGCCTGCAGGCGCTTCGGCGCCTGTTTTTTTCTCCGGGCCGGTCGCTTGGGCAGCGTCCGCTAAAAGTGGAGAACCAGTCCAGCCTGATGCCTTCCCATGGCAGTTACATCGAAAACCAGCGCTGGATGCACCAGGGCGTGCTGTTTGTCACCTTGCATGTGGTGGGCAGCAACAACAACCTAGACCCCAGCCGCTCCGCCACAGTGGCTGAGTACGAAGCCCGTGACCGGGCCAACCTGGCCTGGCTCCAGGACGCTTTTGCCCTGGCCCGTGCCCAGGGTGCACGTGCGCTGGTGGTGGCCATGCAGGCAGACCCCCTGGGGCCTTTGAATGTCAGCGGCGTGGTTGGTCCGAGCTCGGGTTTTGCCCAGATCGTGGGTCGCACATTGCTGCCTCTGTCACGTGAGGCGCCATTTCCAGTGCTGCTCATCCACGGCGATTCACACACCTTTCGCTTTGACCGGCCCTTCATGCTGCAAGGACATCCCCTGCCGCAACTGATGCGTCTTCAGGTTCCCGGCGATCGTGATGTGCGGGCTGTGGCAGTACAGGTGGATCTGGATCAGCCCATGCCGTTTTCAGTGCGGCTGCTTGAACCGGTGACGGCCGCGCGGCCATGAAAAAAGCAGCCCGTAGGCTGCTTTTTGTAGGTCGCTGGCCGGCTTACTCGACTTTGGCCTTGCCGCGCAGCTCTTCCTGGAACTTGGCCAGGCGCTGCTGCTGCATCTGCTGCTGCAGCTGCGGCTTGACCTGCTCAAAGGAGGGAATCTGCGGGTTGCGCACATCGTCCAGACGGATCACGTGCCAGCCGAACTGCGACTTCACCGGCGCATCGGTCACCTGGCCTTTGTTGAGTTTGACCAGGGCCTGGCTGAACTCCGGAACATAGTTGTCGGGCGTGGCCCAATCCAGGTCGCCACCGTTGGCGCCGGAGCCTGGGTCCTTGGACTGCTTCTTGGCGATGTCTTCAAACTTGCCGCCCCTCTTGAGGCTGGCGATGATGGCCTTGGCCTGGTCTTCTTTCTCCACCAGGATGTGGCGGGCCTTGTATTCCTTGCCGCTGTTGGCCGCCACGTACTTGTCGTACTCGGCCTTCATCTCGGCGTCGGTGACCGGGCTCTTTTTCTGGACGTCGTTAAAGAGTTCACGGATCAGGATGCTCTGGCGGGCCAGCTCGATCTGGGCGCGATAGTCATCGGTCTGCGCCAGGCCCCGACGTTCGGCTTCCTGCATGAAGATCTCGCGCACGATCACTTCATCGCGCAACTGGCCCTGAATTTCCGGCGTGACGGGGCGGCCCGAGCGCTCGATCTGGGTGGCCAGCGCATCCAGACGGGCTTTGGGTACGGCCTTGCCGTTGACGATGGCCACGTTCTGGGCAAGGGCGGCGGTGGCCGACAGGCCCATCAGGCAGGCCACGGCGGTGGCCTTGAAAAGCTGCTTGTTCATGCGAATCCTGGAGAGTCTCGGAAATGGGAAGAAGGGGAATTGCGGGGCGGTTAGAGCGGCTGATGCAGACATCAGGCCGGACTGCTTGCCTCGATGGCCAGGGCGTGAAGGCCGCGGTCCATGAAATCGTGCAGCGCATCATACACAAGCCGGTGACAGGCCACGCGGCTCTTGCCGTCAAACGCGGCACTGGCAATGCGCACCCTGAAATGGGTGCCATAGCCCGCATCGCCTGCACCAGAGTGGCCCGCGTGGGACGCGCTTTCATCAATCACTTCCAGCCGGCTCGGGGCCAGCCGCTCTTGCAGGCGGGCCTCAATCTCGGGCGCCCTGGGCAGGGTATGCAGACCGGGCCCGCTCATGGCCGCTCCTGCTGGGAGTCGGCCTGCTCGGGCTGCAGGTACTTGCCCAGCACCAGGGCCTGGGCCAGCAAGAAGGCCAGCATCAGCCCGATACCACCGAAGAGCTTGAAGTTCACCCAGGTGCTGGTAGAAAAGCTGTAGGCCACCCAGATGTTCAGGAAGCCCATGACCGTGAAGAAGGCCACCCAGGCCAGGTTCACCCGGCTCCAGATGGCCTCGGGCAGGCGCATTTGCTGGCCCATCAAGGCGCGGATGCCGTTCTTGCCGAGGAGCTGGCCCACCAGCAGGGCCCCGCCCATGACCCAGTACAGCACGGTGGGCTTCCACTTGATGAAGGCTTCGCTGTGGAAATAAATGGTGGCCCCGCCCAGCAGGGTCACCAGGCCCAGGCTTACCCACAGCATGGTGTCCACCTTCTGCCCGCGCGACATGAGGTAGGCGATCTGCAGCAAGGTGGCGGCGATCACCACCACGGTGGCCAGCAGCACCGGCGCCTCGCTCGGGCCCACCACACCGCCGGCGACCATGAAGCCCAGCCACTCGGTGGCCGTGGCAGCGGCCCAGTCGGGCTGCCCTTCGGCGTACTTGAACATGCCGAAGAAAAGAACAATGGGAAGGAAGTCGAGAAGTATCTTCATAGGGCGATTATCGGCAGGGCCTCAGGCAGGGTCCTTGTGAGGAAGAAAACCCAGCGAGGCCGAGTTCATGCAATAGCGCAGGCCGGTCGGGGGCGGACCGTCCGGAAAGACGTGGCCCAGGTGCGCCCCACAGTCAGGGCAGTGCACCTCGGTTCGCACACCCAGCCAGGCCGAGCTGTCTTCCTTGGTTTCCACCGCTGTGGCGGCCAGCGGCTGGAAAAAGCTGGGCCAGCCGGAGCCGGAGTCGTACTTGGTGGCCGAGTCGAACAAGGGCTTGTCGCAGCAAATGCAGGTGTAGGTGCCCTGGCCCTTGTGGCCCTCAAACTTGCCCGTGAAGGCGCGCTCCGTGCCTTCCTTGCGGGTGACGTGGTAGGCAAGAGGCTCGGCGCCCTTGTCGGCCAGCAGCTTCTTCCATTCGGCCTCGGATTTCTGAATCGGGTGGCTCATGCTCACTCCTTGTTAGGAACTGCAACTGATTTCAATGGAAGAGGCCCAGGCCGGCGGGAAACCAGCGAGGGCCTCGTGTTCGGGATGCTCATCAAAGGGCGACTGCAGTACCGCCAGCAGCTGCGCCACCTGAGAAAAGTCGCCGGCCTTGGCGGCGCGGATGGCGTTCTCACCCAGGTGCTTTCGCAGCACGTACTTGGGGTTGCACAGGCGCATGCGGGCAGACAGCGCCACTGGGTCCATGTCAGCTGTGCGGGCCACATAACGTGCGGCCCAGGCATCGAAGGCGCTGCGGTCCAGGAACAGGTCGCGCACGGCCTCTTGGCCTTGCGGCGCGTGAAGGCCACACAGGCGGCGCCAGAAAATGGTGTGGTCTATCTGCTCCTTGGCCAGCAGGGCCAGGGCATCGTTCATCAGCGCCGTGTCTTCGGGGCCTTCCACCGCCTCCAGGCCTAACTTGGCCGCCAGTTGCCGGGCCAGCGCATCCTGAAAGAGGCTTGGGAAGCTGTCCAGTGCCTCAAGGGCATGGTCCTGCTGCTGGATCAGCGGCATCAGGGCCTGGCCCAGGCAGAACAGGTTCCAGTGCGCCACCCCAGGCTGGCGGTTGAAGGCGTAGCGCCCGCCGGTGTCGGAGTGGTTGCAGATGTGGGCCGGGTTGAACCCATCGAGGAACTCGAAGGGCCCGTAGTCGATGGTTAGGCCCAGGATGCTCATGTTGTCCGTGTTCATCACCCCGTGGCAAAAACCCACGGCCTGCCATTGGGCCAGAAGCTCGGCGGTGCGGCCCGTCACGGCGGCGAGGAACTCGGCGTAAGGCCTGTCACTGGCCCCGCATTCGGGATAGAAGCGGCCGATCACATGGTCGGCCAGGGTCCGCAGATGCTCGGTCTGGCCACTGTGGCTGAAATGCTCGAAATGCCCGAAGCGCAGGAAGCTGGGCGCGGTGCGCGTGACCACGGCGGCCGTCTCCACCTCTTCGCGCACCACGGCCGCCGGCGAACCCGTCAGGGCCAGCGCACGGGTGGTGGGAATGCCCAGGCCGTGCATGGCCTCAGAGCACAGGTACTCACGGATCGACGAGCGCAGCACAGCGCGGCCATCACCCATGCGCGAGTAGGGCGTGCGCCCGGCGCCCTTGAGCTGCACTTCCATGCCGCCCAGCGGGGTCTGCAGTTCACCCAGCAGCAGCGCCCGCCCGTCGCCCAGCTGTCCGGCCCAGTGCCCGAACTGGTGACCGCTGTACACACTGGCCAGCGGCTGACTGCCCGGCAGCACGGCCGAGCCTGCAAAGGCCATCAGCGCCTCCTGCGAGGCTAGCCAGTGCTCATCAAGGCCCAGCTCGCGGGCCAGGGCCGCGTTGCGGCTGATCCAGATGGGAGCGGGCAGGGGCTGCGGCGGCAGGTGGGTGTAAAAAGCCGGGCCCAGTGCCTCAAAAGCGGGCTTCCATGATGCAGGGCGGGGCAGGGTGGTGCCGGGCTGGCCCGGCGCAAGAGAACTCATGGGCCGATTGTCGGCTACTGGGCTGAGGCCAGTCGGCCTGTGTGCGATACCGCCCCTGCCTCAGGGGCAATCCCCATGGCCCGATGCAGCCGCCAAAGGCATCATGCAGGCCCTTGCTGTTCCATGGGCGCAAGCCGCCCCACCCAAGAGAGACCCCCATGCTCGGCCTGATGCAGAACCAGCCCCTCCTGATTTCCTCGCTCATCGATTTTGCCGAGCGCCACCACGGCGATGCCGAGATCGTCTCGCGCCGAGTCGAGGGCGACATTCACCGCTACACCTACCGCGATGCCGCCCGCCGCGCCCGCCAGGTGGCCAATGGCCTCGACACCCTGGGCCTGGCCTTCAGCGACCGGGTGGCCACGCTGGCCTGGAACGGCTACCGCCATTTCGAGCTGTACTACGGTGTGAGCGGCTCGGGCCGGGTGCTGCACACCATCAACCCGCGCCTGCACCCCGAGCAGATTGCCTGGATCGCCAACCACGCCGAGGACCAGGTGCTGTGCTTCGACCTGAGCTTTCTGCCCATCGTGCAGTCCATCCATGCCCAATGCCGCACCATCCGGCATTTCATAGCGCTGTGCGATGCCGACCGGCTGCCCCAGGACAGCGGCATCCCCAATCTCCAGAGCTACGAGGCCTGGATGGGTGGGCAAAGCGACCGTTACAGCTGGCCGAGCTTTGATGAAAACAGCGCCTCGAGCATGTGCTA
>CANGYC010000099.1 GCA_947457975.1 Comamonadaceae bacterium
TTATCCACGACCCGGTGCACCATGCCTACATCCACGGCCAGGAGCCGGTGTGGCAAGAGGACCCACTGCTGGAACTCGAGCAGCGCATCTTGCCCCTGCACGACCCGTCCAATGTGGCGGCCATCATCGTTGAGCCGGTGGCCGGCAGCGCCGGCTGGTACATCCCGCCCCAGGGCTACTTGAAGCGCTTGCGCCAGATTTGCGACAAGCACGGCATCTTGCTGATCTTCGATGAGGTGATCACCGGTTTTGGCCGAATGGGCACCGCCTTTGCGGCCGACTTTTATGGCGTGGTGCCCGACATGCTGAATTTCGCCAAGTGCGTCACCAACGGCGTGATTCCGCTGGGCGGCGTGCTCTGCTCCGACCGTCTTTACGAGAGCCTGATGCAGGCCCACGAGGCCAGCCCCGCGCACGCCATCGAGTTCTTCCACGGCTACACCTACTCCGGGCATCCGGTGGCCTGTGCGGCGGCCCTGGCCACCTTGAACCTGTTCGAAGAAGAGCAGCTTTTTGCACGTGCCGGCCGAATGGGTACGGTGCTGGGCGATGCCATGCACGCGGCCCTGCAGGGCCTACCCACGGTGGTGGGCATCCGCACCCTGGGGCTGGCCGGCGCGGTGGAACTGGCACCCGCAGCCTCACCGGGCCAGCGGGCCTACGAGGTGTTCATGACCTGCTTCCAGAACGGCGTGCTGGTGCGGCCTGCCGGCGAGAACCTGGTGCTGTGCCCGCCTTACATCGTGGAGCCCGCGCAGATCGAGCAAATGGTGGGCGTGCTGGCCGAGGCCATCCGCCGCCACGCCTGAGGCGCCTGCTCAGGGCTGGGTGCGCGGCTTGAATTGTTCGCGCAGGCTGGCGCAGTGGTCCACGGGCGGCGCCGGCGGCGTGGGAAGGCGTGCATCGAAGTCCTCACCGGGCAGGCTGGCGCCCCCCGCCTGCAGGCGCAGCGAGGTGCTGCGCACGCCGGGTGGCAGGTGCCGGGGCACGCCCAGGCTCTTGTCGGCATGCACGCTGCCGCTGAGCAGCAGCACCAGCTGCCCGGGCCGAGCCCGTGGCAGGGCAGACTCAATCACCTGAGCCATGCTCAGATCACGCGCGATCTGCACCCGCGTCATGGGTGCGATCTGGCGCTCGGGCAGGAGCTGGCAATGGCCTTCGCGGATCAGCGCCTGCTGGCGCACCAGCACCTCCGGTGGCAGACGCTGGTCCAGCTCTGTCTGGGCCATGCTGCCGCGCAGGCGGTCTACAGGCAGGTTGCCGCCCTGCACCGGCACGTCGGCGCGCACGGCAGCCATCACGGCGGGCCTGTAAGCCGGCCAGGGCCAGGCGCGTTCGTCCCAGCGCAGCGCTTCGCGCACGGCAGCCTCGGTGGCTGCTGCGGGCAAGCCTGCCGTGCTGCCGCCGGCCGGGGCCATCTCCAGCACCAGGGCCGCCAGTTGGCCGCGGGCGGCCAGTTCAGTCACGAAGCGACGGTGCAGCTGCTGGTGTTCGGGCGCGTCATGCTGTTCGCCCAGCAGCAGCACCTGGGTGCTCGGCAAGCGGGAGAGGGTCAGCGCCACTTCGTCGGTGGGAGGCGCCGCGGGCGGGCCCGCGCAGCCGGCCAGCAGCATCAGGATGGCGCCGCAGCGGCGTAACAGGTCAGGCAGGTGCATCGCCCGATGCTAGCCGGGCCGGGGGCTCAGTGCAGCGCCAGTGGGCGCGCCGTGCCCGGCCGCCGGCCCTACAAGGGCTGCACCGAGGCCAGCTGCTGGTCCACCACGTCGCCATTGGCCTGGCTCAGGCGGATGCGCACCGGCAGGTAGCCCAGGGCCGGGGCGAACCAGACCTCGACGGTCTGGTCGAACTCCCGCCTAGGCGCGCGTTTGAGGGCGATGGTGGCCTGCTCGCCGGCGGGCAGGGCCAGGGTGGGTGTACCCACCACTGTGAAGGTCCAGGTGTCAGCTTCGCGTGTGCCGGCGGTCAGGATCTGCACCTGCGTGCCGGGCACAAAGCGGGCCGGCTCGGCCGCGAGCATGCCGGCGAGCTGAAAGAAAACGCTCAAGCGGTCCTGAGCGCCCGGTCGCCAGGGCACCTCCGGGGCGTTGCTGCTAAAGAGGATGCGGCCCTGTTCCGGCTGGAAATGCGTGGCCTGCTCGGTGCGGGCCTTGTCTGAAAAGCGCCGCGGCGACACGCCCAGGGGCCCGAGTTCGCCGGCGCTGGTCATGATGCGCGGGTTCAGCAGCAAGAAGGCGCTGATGACCATGCGCGCTTGGTAGCGCTGTCCGTCCTGCTGCCAGGTCATCAGGCCGTCGGCCGAGTATTGAAAGCCCCGTGCCTGGCCGCTGAGGGCGTACTGCAGCCGCACCGAGCCCGGCAGCTTCAGGCTGGCGCTCTGCTGGGGTGGGGGCGGCTCGGGCGCAGCTTGCGCGAGGGCTGGCGCAGGGTCTGGAGCAGGGGTTTGCACAGGGGTTTGCGCAGGAGCAGAGTCTGGCGCAGGGTTTGGCACTATGGGCTGCTCCGGCAGCGGTGCAGCCTGGGCAGCTTCGGTTGTTGGCATGGACGCCACGGCGGGCTCCGGCCTTGTGGCGGACGCCTGGGCGGGCTCGGGTGCGGGAGTGGGCGCAGCGGGGGCTGCCTCTGGCGGCGCCGCGCTTGGGGCCAGCTCCGGCCCGGCAGGCAGGCGTACGGTCGGGCGGCTTGCCAGCGGCCGGGGCGCTACCGATGCTGGCGCCGGCGCCTCGATCTGCCGCGTGCTGAACTGCAAGGTGGCCGGCCCAGGGGCAGCAGCGTCCAGCCCCAGCTGCAGCGGGGCGCTGGCCAGCAGCCACAGGTGCACCACCGCCACGGCGGTGCCCAGGCCCAAGGCAAGCCGGGGCGACAGGGGGGGCGGCGGGCCCGACGGTTTAAGCTTGCGTTTGTCGATCACGGCCGTTTTGGCTGAAAGATCTCTGGACGCCGGGCCCGGGGCTTGGCCCGACCCTGCGGAACACACACATGAAACTTGCCACTTACAAGGATGGATCGCGCGACGGCCAGCTGGTCGTCGTCTCGCGCGATCTCTCGACAGCCCATTATGCGACTGGCATCGCGCACACCCTGCAGCAGGTGCTGGACGACTGGAATTTCCTGGCGCCGCAGCTGCAGGACCTCTCGCACACGCTGAACCAGGGCAAGGCGCGCCATGCTTTTCCCTTTGAGCCCCAGCGCTGCATGGCGCCGCTGCCGCGGGCCTACCAGTGGGCCGACGGCTCGGCCTACCTCAACCACGTGGACCTGGTGCGCCGCGCGCAGGGCGCCGAGCTGCTCCAGAGCGTGAACACCGACCCGTTGATGTACCAGGGCGTCAGCGACGCCATGCTCGGCCCCTGTGACGACGTGACCGTGCCCAGCGAGGACTTTGGCATCGACTTCGAGGCCGAAGTGGCGGTGGTCACGGCCGATGTGCCTATGGGCGCCAGCGCTGACGAGGCCCTCGAAGGCATCCGCCTGGTGATGCTGGCCAACGACGTGTCGCTGCGCCAGCTGATGCCCGAGGAGCTGGCCAAGGGCTTTGGTTTTTTCCAGTGCAAGCCGGCCACGGCCTTCAGCCCCGTGGCCGTGAGCCTGGACGAGCTGGGCGGCGCCTGGCAAGGCGGGCGCTTGCACCTGACGCTGCAAAGCAGCTGGAACGGCCGCAAGGTGGGCATGTGCGAGGCGGGCCCCGAGATGAACTTCCACTTCGGCCAGCTGATTGCCCACATGTGCAAGACGCGCCAGGTGCGCGCCGGCAGCATCGTCGGTTCGGGCACGGTGAGCAACCAGGCAGTCGACAAGGATGGCCGCCCGCACTGGCCCAAAGGCTACAGCTGCATTGCCGAAAAGCGCGCCATGGAAACCATCCTCGACGGTCAGCCGTCCACCGGTTTCATGAAGTTCGGCGACACCATCCGCATCGAGATGAAGGATGCGCTGGGCCAGTCGGTGTTCGGCGCCATTGACCAGAAGATCACACCGCTGGCCTGAGCCGCGCACCGCAGTCGTGCACCCGGGCCGTGCACTTGTTAACTCGGCCAGCTGCGCGCCAGGGCGTGCAGGCCGCGAATCAGCATCTCCACCGAGATGCTCACCAAGACCAGGCCCATCAGCCGCTCAAATGCGCTCACCACGCGCAGGCCGACCAGGCGCTGCAGGCGCTCGGCCGACAGCAGCACCAGCGCGCACACCAGCATGGTGACGCTGAGCGCGCCTATCCATTCCATGCGCCGCTCGGGTGCCTGGCTCACCAGCAACAGCACCGTGGCCATGGCCGAGGGCCCGGCCAGCGCCGGAATGGCCAGCGGCACGATGAGCGGCTCGTTCATGGGCACGGGCGAGCTGGGTTCGGGCGGCGGAAAGATCATGCGCAGCGCGATCAGGAAGAGCACCAGCGCGCCGCCGATCTGCAGCGACACGTCCGACAGGCCCAGGGCCGCCAGAAAACCCTGCCCCGCGAACATGAAGCCCAGCAGCACGGCAAAAGCGATCAGCACCTCGCGCACGATGACGCGGGCACGCCGCGCATCCGGCACGGCCTTCAGTGCGTTGACAAAGAGCGGGATGTTGCCCAGCGGGTCGGTGATCAGGAGCAGCAGGATGGTCGCCGAGGCGAAGCTGTGCTCCATGGCCACCTCAATGCTGGTAGATGGTGTCCAACGAGGCGAAGCCCTTGACCTCGATCGGGTTGCCGAAGGGGTCGAGGAAGAACATGGTCCACTGCTCGCCCGGCTGGCCTGCAAAGCGCAGCTGGGGCTTCATGACAAAGTCGGTGCCAGCTTCGGTGAGCCGCTTCGCCAGGGCCTGCCAGTCCGGCAGGGCCAGCACCAGCCCGAAATGCGGCATGGGCACCATGTGCTCGCCCACGCGTCCGGTCAACTCGGTCTTGAAGGGCGGGCCCAGGTGCAGCGAGATCTGGTGGCTGAAGAAATCGAAATCCACCCAGGTGTCGGTGGAGCGGCCCTCGGGGCAGCCCAGCACGCTGCCGTAGAAGCGGCGCGCCTCGTCCAGATCGGTGACATTGAAGGAGAAGTGGAACAGGCTTTTCATGGCGACCAAGCTTAGCAAAGGCCGCTTCTGTCGGGCTGGGCCCGCAAAAAACCACTGATCCGGCAAGCCCTCATTGCACAATGGAATGCACCTGCCGCCCGCACCAAGCTCACGCGTGTGCTGCGGCCACAGTTTGAACGACACAGGGGCTTACTCATGAGCGACCACAACCACACGGCGGCATTCGGCGACTTCGGCAAATGGGTGCCAGGCTTTGACTTCCTCAAGGGCCTGAGCCAGCCAGGCGGCGCCCCTGCCGCGATGCCGCAGATGCCCTCGCTGGGCGGCTGGGTGGCGCCCACGCTCAATGTCGAGGAACTCGACAAGCGCATTCAGGAACTCAAGACCGTGCTGTTCTGGCTGGAGCAAAACGGCACGGCCTTGAAGGCCACCATCCAGGCCATGGAGGTGCAGAAGATGACCCTGGCCACCCTGCAGGGCATGAATGTGAGCATGCAGCAGATGACCCAGGCCTTCTCCATTCCGACCCCGACCCCGGCTTCTGCGCCGGTGCCAGCCCAGCCTGTGGCCTCCGCTCAGCCAGCCGCCCAGCCAGCCGCCAAGACCGGTGGCAAGTCCCCGCGGGCCAAGAAGCCTGCGGCGGCCGGGCAGGCGACTGCCTCCTCAGCCGCCCCAGCCGGGGTGGTTGATCCCATGCAATGGTGGGGTGCGCTGACCCAGCAGTTTCAGACCATTGCCGATGCCGCCATGAAGGACGCCCAGGCGCGCGGAGCCGATCTGCCCGGTATGAAGTCGGCCAGCGAGCTGGCCGAGCAGGCCGGCAAAACCCTGGCGCAGTCCACCGACCAGGCCAAAGAAATGATGAGCCAGGCCTGGAGCGGCGCGGTCAAAAAGGCGGGCCGGGCGGCCCCCAAGGCGCCTGCGTCCAAGGCCACCCGCAAGCCGGCGGCCCCACGCAAAGCAGCCCGCCCGGCCGCCAAGCGGGCACGATGAAGCTCTTTCCCTACGGCCACGCCACACACCCGCAATGGCCCATGGCCGCGGCGCTGGTGCTGGCTCAGTTGCGGGCGCACATGGCCCTGCCCGGCTATGCCGCCGCGCCCACCCTGGGGCTGGTCTACATCACGGACCACTACGCCCCGCATGCCCAGGAGATCCTCGACCACCTGGGCGCCGAGCTGCCGGAGGTCACTGACTGGAGCGGCACCGTGGGCGTGGGCATTGCCTCGAACAACGTGGAGTACTTTGACGAACCGGCGCTGGCCGTGATGCTGTGCGACCTGCCGCATGCGCACTACCGCGTTTTCTCCGGCGTGGCGCCGCTGGGCGCGCAGGGCAGCTTTCGTGCGCACACCGCCCTGGTGCATGCCGACCCGAACACGCCCGAGCTGCCTGAGCTCGTGGAGGAGATGGCCGGCTGCACCGGCAGCGCCTACCTGTTCGGTGGGCTGGCCGCCAGCCGACAGGGCGTGGTGCAGTTTGCCCAGGGCAGCCAAGGGCACCTGCGCGGCCAGGGCGCGGCCAGCAGCGTGCTGTCTGGGGGCTTGAGCGGCGTGGCCTTCAGTGCCGAAGTGGCCCTGCTCTCGCGCGTGACGCAGGGCTGCCGCCCGGTCTCCAGCGAATACGAGGTGAGCGCCTGCGAGGGCAACCTGGTCACTAGCCTGGACGGCCAGCCCGCGCTGGAGCGTCTGCTCAAGGACTTGAAGGTCTCGCTGGAGGAGCCCGAGCAGGCCCTGGCCCAGGTCAGGCGCACCCTGGTGGGCCTGCGCTCGCCACGCGAGGAGCATGAGGTGGCCCAGGTGCGCCGTCCCGGCCAGTTCGGTGACGACACCTGGGTGCGCCACATCATCGGGCTGGATCCGGTCCGCCAGGGCATCGCCATTGCACAGGAGCTCCAGAACGGCATGCGCCTGAGTTTTTGCGAGCGCCATGTGGCGGCGGCGCGCAACGATCTGGTGCGCGTGTGCGCCGAGATCCGGGAGGAGCTGGAGTCGGCTGAGCTGCCGCTAGAAATCGCCCAGGCCCTGAACGCCGACGAGGCGCAGGCTGCGCCACACCCGGCGCGGCGCATCGCCGGGGCGCTGTACGTGAGCTGCTCGGGCCGGGGTGGGCCGCACTTCGGCGGGCCCAGCGCCGAGCTGCAGATCCTGCGCCGCGCGCTCGGCGATGTGCCGCTGGTGGGGTTTTTTGCGGCCGGCGAAATCGCCAGCCGCCATGTCTACGGTTACACGGGCGTGCTGACCGTCTTCACCACCGATTAAGGCCTCAGACGCCGCGCGCGCGGTCTTGCTTGAACTGGGTGCGGAACTCGCTGAAGCGGCCTTGGTCGAGCGCCTCGCGGATCTCGCGCATCAGGTTCAGGTAGTAGTGCAGGTTGTGGATGCTGGTGAGCATGGGGCCCAGCATCTCGCCGCAGCGGTCGAGGTGGTGCAGGTAGGCGCGCGAGAAGCCGCCCTCGGTGCTGCCGTCGCTTCGGGCGCGTCCCCGGCAGGCATAGCAGCTGCAGGTGGGGTCCATCGGGCCGGGGTCGCTCTTGTGGCGCGCGTTGCGGATCTTGAGGTCACCAAAGCGGGTGAACACATGGCCGTTGCGGGCGTTGCGGGTGGGCATCACGCAGTCGAACATGTCCACGCCGCAGGCCACGCCGTCCACCAGGTCTTCAGGCGTGCCCACGCCCATCAGGTAGCGCGGCTTGTGGGCGGGCAGTCGGCGCGGCGTGTGCGCCATGATGCGCAGCATCTCGTCCTTGGGCTCGCCCACGCTCACGCCGCCGATGGCGTAGCCCGGCAGGTCGAGCGCCACCAGGGCGTCAAGCGACTCCTGGCGCAGGTTCTCAAACATGCCGCCCTGCACGATGCCAAATAGCGCATTCGGGTTGCCCAGGCGCTGGAA
>CANGYC010000100.1 GCA_947457975.1 Comamonadaceae bacterium
CCGCGCAGGTGGTTGGCGTTGATGTCCAGGCCCACCACCTTGGTGCCTTCGGGCACCGCGAAAGCCGCACCGCAGGAGCCCAAGGTCTCGGCCAGCACCACCGACACGCCGCCGTGCAGCAGGCCATAGGGCTGGCAGGTCTGGCGGTTAACGGGCACGCGCGCGCTCAGCCAGTCATCGCCCACGTCCAGGAATTCGATGCCCAGGTGGCTCACGGCGGTGTTCTCGCCGATGCGGCGCAGCTGCTCGACGCTCAGGTCTTGTTTCCAGATGGGCATGGTGGTGGGGTGGGGGGTAAAACGCCCGACTATACGGGTCCATCTAGCGGTCCCTCTAGCGGCCCATCTAACGCGTATCGCCTGCCCGCTCTGCGCCCTGCTCAGCTGCCGCGCTTGAGCAAATTCCCCGCCCGTTGAGCTGCCGCTGCCGCGTGGCCCACTGCTACGCTGAGCGGCATGGCAGGCATAGAACACACCCCGGTTCACCGTCGGCGCCTGAACCCTCGGCAGGCCTTGTTGGTGGGCGCGGCGGTGCTCTTGCTCCTGGGCCTGGGGGCCTGGGCCTGGTCGGTGCGGCGCGGCGCCGAGGTGCAGGTGGTGGCGGCACAGCGGCAGGACATCGTGCAGTCCGTGGTGGCCACGGGCCGCGTGAACGCCGCGGCGCGCATCGCCATCAGCTCCGAAGTGGCTGCCACCGTGAGCGAGGTGCGCGTGCGCGAAGGCCAGGCCGTGCGCGCGGGTGAGGTGCTGGTGCGCCTGTCCGATGCCGAGCCGCGTGCCGCCCTCGCGCAGGCCCTGGCCGCGCTGGCCGAAGCCCGCAGCCGTGCGCTGCAGCAGTCCAGCGTGGGGGCCCTCGTGAGCGAGCAGACCCAGGTGCAGGCCCAGGCGGCACTGCTGGTGGCCCAGCGGGACCACGAGCGCATCCGCCAGTTGGTGGCCCAGGGTTTCTTTGCGCCGCAGCGGCTTGACGAAGCCCGGCGCGCCCTCGACACCGCCCAGAGCGCCCTGACCTCGGCCCAGGTACAGGCGCTGGCCAACCAGCCGCGTGGCGTGGAGCCGCAACTGGCCGCGGCACGCACGGCCCAGGCCGAGGCGAACAGGCGCATGGCTCAGGCACGGCTGGCCCGCCTGGTGCTGCGCGCCCCGGTCGACGCCGTGGTGCTGCGCCGCGATGTCGAGCCGGGCCTCATGGCCCAGCCCGGGCGCGAGTTGCTGGCCCTGGCCGAGGCCGGGCCGCTGCGCATCGACACCAGCATCGACGAGCGCCACCTGCCCCTGCTGCAGCTGGGCATGTCTGCGCGCGCCGTGGCCGACGCTTTTCCCGGCCAGCCCTTCGAGGCGCGCCTGAGCTATGTGGCGCCGGCCGTGGATGCCGAGCGCGGCTCGGTGGCCGTGCGCCTGGCGTTGATTCAGCCGCCGGCTTTTCTGAAGGCCGACATGACGGTGTCGGTGGAGCTCTTTGGCGGCCGCCGTGAGCGCGCCCTGGTGCTGCCCTCGGAGGCCGTGCGCGACATCGACCGTGCCCAACCCTGGGTGCTGACCCTCGAGCAAGGGCAGGCCCGCCGCGTGTCGGTGCGCCTGGGCCTGCGCGGCGTGGGCGCGGTGGAGGTGACGCAGGGCCTGGCCCCTGGCGTGCTCGTCATCCCGCAGACCGAAAAAGCCCTGCCCGGCGACCGCGTTCGTGCCGCGCCTGCGCGCGCCGAGCGCCGCGGCTTCGAGTTGCCGTCGTACCTGCGCTGAAGGCCATGGCCAAGCTGCGCCCACCCCTGTCTGCCTCGGCCCGCTGGCTGCCCTTCGAGTGGCTGCTGGCGCTGCGCTTTTTGCGCGAAGGCCGCATGCAAAGCACGCTGATCCTGGCGGGCGTGACCGGCGGGGTGGCGGTGATCATTTTTCTCACGCAACTCATCAACCAGTTGCAGGCCACCATCGTCGACCGTGTGATGGGTTCGCAGGCGCACGTGGTGATCCGCCCACCCGAGGAGCTGCCCCTGCGTGCGCCCGGCCAGGGTGAAGTTATCGCCGCGCAGGTGCAGCCGCGCACGCAGCGCCTGCGCTCGGTGGACCAGTGGGAGCGCGTGGCGCAGCTGGCGGCCGCCACCCCGGGCGTGCTGGCGGTCTCGCCGGTGGTCAGTGGCCCGGCCTTTGCGCTGCGCGGCGCCACCAGCAAAAGCGTGGCGCTCATGGGCGTTCAGCCCGATGAATTTCGCCGCGTGGTGCGCATGGACAGCTACATGCTGCAAGGCCGCTTTGAGCTCTCGGGCAGCAACACCTTGCTGGGCAAGGACCTGGCTGCCGACCTGGGCCTGCAGGTGGGCGACAAGCTGCGCCTCACCACCCCCTCGGGCCGGAGCGAAACGCTGTTGGTCAGCGGGCTCTTTGACATGGGCAACCGCGAGCTCAACCGGCGCTGGGTCTTCACCACCCTGCGCCTGGGCCAGACCCTTTTGGACATGCCCGGGGGCGTCTCCAGCATCGAGCTGACGGTGGCCGACCTGTTTGGCGCCAATCGTGTGGCCGACCAGTTGCGCGCGCAGACGGGCCTGACGGTCGACAGCTGGATGCAGACCAACTCGGGCCTCTTGAATGCGCTGTCCAACCAGACGGTGTCGAACAACCTGATCCGCAGTTTTGTGGTGGTCATCGTGGCCCTGGGTATCTCCAGCGTGCTGGTGGTCAGCGTGGTGCAAAAGCAGCGCGAGATCGGCATCCTGCGCGCCATGGGTGCTGGGCGCCGCGGCATCATGGCGGTGTTTCTCTTGCAGGGCGGACTGGTCGGTGTGCTCGGCTCGGTGCTCGGTGCCGTGCTGGCCTATGCGCTCTTGGTGGTGTTCTCGCACATCTTCAAGAGCCCCGACGGCAGCCCGCTGTATGCCGCCTATGTGGAGCCCTCGCTGGTGCTCATGGCCAGCGGCCTGGCCACCCTGGTGGGTGTGCTGGCGGCACTCATTCCGGCCCGAAGCGCCGCCCGCATGGACCCGGTGCAGGCCATCCGCGCATGAAAGCGCCCATTCTTCACCTGCAGAACATCTGCAAGAGTTACCGCGTGGGCACGCCCGTGGAAGCCGAGGTGCTGCACGGCATCAGCCTGGTGCTCGAGGAGGCCGAGTTCGTGTCGCTCCAGGGCCCCTCCGGCTCGGGCAAAAGCACGCTGCTCAACATCATCGGCTTGCTCGAGCAGCCCACCTCTGGGCGGCTCGAGATCGCCGGTCATGACACCGCCACCCTGGACGATGCGGCGCTCACGCAGTTGCGCGGGGCCACCATCGGCTTTGTGTTCCAGTTCCATCACCTGCTGCCGGCCTTCACGGCGCTGGAGAACGTGCTCATGCCTTCGGTGATTGCGCACGGCCAGGTGCGGCCCGAGGACGAGTCCCTGGCCTGGGACCTGCTCGATCGCGTGGGCCTCAAGCAGGCGGCGGCCAAGCGGCCGGGCGAACTCTCGGGCGGCATGCAGCAGCGGGTGGCCCTGGCCCGGGCGCTGTCGCGCCAGCCGCGGCTCATTCTGGCCGACGAGCCCACCGGCAACCTGGACACCGTCAGTGCCGATGAGGTGTTCGCGCTGCTGCGCCAGTTCAACCGAGACCATGGCAGCGCCTGCCTGATCGTCACCCATGACGCGCGCCTGGCCGCGCGCTGCGACCGTGGCATCACCCTGGTGGACGGGCGCCTGGGCGCGGCCGCCGAGTCCTTGCCTAGACCCCGCTGAGCGCCTGGTAGGCGCGCCGTGTCTCGGGCGCCACCGAGTTCAGCACTTTTTCGTAAGGCGTCTGGTGGCGCAGGATCAGGCGGGCCGATGCCACGTGGCGCGACTTGCAGAACCAGTGGCAGCTGTGCTGCATCAGCATCAGCTCGGCCAGCAGGGTGAAGGCCCGGGTCGAGGGCGAGCCGCCCGTGGCCTGCACCGCGCGGGCCAGGGCCTGGGCATGCAGTGTCAGCAGGGCCCGCATGTCGACGCTGTGGCGCTTGGGCCAGGCCGGAAAGGCGCGGCCCAGCAGCTGCAGCAGGGCCGACACCGGCCAGTCCGGGCGCATCACGCGGGTCTGCGCCTCGTCGAGCCGGGCAAAGTCCTGCGCGAGCTGGCCCAGCTGCTCGGCCATCTTCTGCTCCGAGGGCGCCAGCAGGGTCCAGATGGCCTGCTGGCGCTGGGGGTCCTGCTCGCCGAGGGCGCGCATATAACCCTCGCTGAGCGTCTCCATCAGCTTTTCAATGTCGAAGGGGCGCAGGTGCGTGGCCAGCAGGGTGATGCGGGCGCGGTCGCTCCTCGATTTGAGCCACCAAGCGAACACGGCGGCGAGCAGGGTCAGGAGAAAGAAGTCCATGAAAGCACAGGTTCAGTCAGAAGCCGGGGCAGGCTGGCGGTTCATCAGCACCAGGCCTGCGGCCACGGCCGCAATCGCTGCGAGCACCCCGGGGGTCACGGTCTCACCCAGCCAGAGCGCGCCGAACATCAGCGAGAACAGCGGCGTGAAGCACACAAAGGTGGACATGCGCGTGGCCGGGTAGCGGCCCAGCATCCACATCCACACCAAAAAACTCAGGAAGCCCCCTACGCTGGCCTGAGTCAGCACCGAGCCCCAGGCAAAGGCCGAGGGCGGCCAGTGCCAGGCCTCGCCCAGGGCCAGCGAGAGCAGCGGCAGCACCGCGCTGCTCACGGCCAGCTGGTAGAAGAGCAGCTTTTCCGCTGGGATGAGCGTCAGCCGCGAGCCGCGGATCACCACCGTGGTCAGGCCCCAGAACATGCCGGCGGCCAGGCCCAGCAGGTCGCCCTGCCACGTGGCGCCCTGCCCCAAGCCCTCGCGCAGTGCAAACGCCACCGCCGAGAAGGCCAGGGCCAGACCCAGCCACTGCGCAGGCTGCAGGCGCTCGGCGCGTATCTTCAGCGGCAGCAGCAGCGCCACCCAGAAGGGCGCGGTGTAGAGAAACACCGTCAGCCGCGAGGCGCCGGTGTGCTCAAGGCCCACGTAGATGCAGGCAAATTCGGCGGCAAAGAGCGCCCCGGCCAGCAGGCCTGCGGCCAGCGAGCCGTCACGCGAGAACAGCGCAATGCCCTTGAACTGGCACCACAGCCCCACCAGCAGCATGGCGCCGCCCAGGCGCAGCCAGGCCTGGAACACCGGCGGCAGCTCGGGCAGCGTGGCCTTGATCAGCACCTGCTGCGCGCCCCAGAACAGGCAGCACATCATCAGCAGGCCCACGGCCAGCAGGTCCAGGTGGTTCTTGCGCACGGGCTGGGAGGGGACGGCGGCCATCCGGCGATGGTAGCGCCGGCCACGGCAGCCAAGAGCGGCCTGGCGCATCCGGACCTGCGCAAACCCGAGCCAGCCCACGGGTCGGAGCAGGGCGGTCAAAATGCCAGCATGAGTTCGTCCCCCGCCTCCGTGTTGACCAGCCCGCCCTCGGCGGGCGGCGAGGCGACCGCCACCGCCGAGCTGCAGCGGCAGCTGGCCTGGCTGCAACAGCGCGTGCAGGAGCTGGAGCAGAGCCAGTCCGAGCTGGAGGCTTTTGTTCACTCGGTCGCGCATGAGCTGCGCACGCCCTTGAGCGCCGCCGACACTTTTTGCAAGCTGTTGCAGGAGACCCTGGCGCCGCTGTCGCAGGACGAAGTACGCAGCGCCGAGCAGTACGCCAGCCGGCTGCGCACCGGCTTGCAGCACATGGGCGAGTTGATCAGCGCCTTGCTCATGCTCTCACGGGCCTCGAACACCACCCTGCAAGGCGAGTCCGTGAACCTCAGCGCCCTGGCGCTGGAGGTGCTCGACGGGCTGGGGGCCCGTGCCCCCCAGCGCGCTCACCGCCTGGAGGTGCAGCCGGGCCTGAGCGCCTGGGGTGACCGCGTCTTGCTGCGGCAGCTGCTCGAGAACCTCCTGGGCAATGCCTGGAAGTTCAGCGACCGCTGCGCGCAGGTGCACATCGAGCTGGGCCGTCAGCCTATGGCGCAGGGCGGCGCGTTTTACGTGCGCGACCACGGTGCCGGTTTCGACATGGCGCAGGCCCATCGCCTGTTCCAGCCCTTTGAACGTTTGCACAGCACCGCGGAGTTTGCGGGCACGGGCATTGGCCTGGCCACGGTGCGGCGCATCGTGGCCCGTCACCGCGGCCAGGTGTACGCGCAGGCCTCGCCGGGTCAGGGCGCCACGTTTTTCTTCACGCTGGCCGGGCCCGAGCCTGTCCAGCCCTTACCCACACCATGAGCATGCAGCACCTTCGCAGCGACAGCGCGCCAGAGCGTCCCGGGACCGGCCGCGACAGCGCCCGCAAGTCCTCCTTCAAGGAACAGATGCTCCAGGCCCGCGAGGACGCCATCCTGCAGGCCGTCAACCGCCTGCTGGCGGAAAAGGGCTTTGACCTCATGACCGTGGACGAGGTGGCCGCCGAGGTGGGCATTGCCAAGGCCAGCCTCTACAAGCACTTTCCCAGCAAGGAAGACCTGGCCGCCGCCGCCATGGTGCGCGTGCTGGGCCAGGCCCAGACTTTCCTCGACAGCTTGCCGGCTGGCGACCCACCACTGGCTCACCTCAAGGCCGTGGTGCGCTGGATGATGGGCCTGCAGCTGGCCGGCCAGATGCCCTCTCTGCCCAGCCAGAACTCCAGCCTGCGCGCCCGGCTGATGGCCAACACCGAGTACCTGGACCTGCTCATGCTCGTGAGCGAGCGCATCGGCGCCTGGATCGAGGCGGCCCAGCGCGACGGCAGCCTGAACCCGGCGCTGCCGCCGATTCTGGTGCTCTACACGGTGTACTCGCGTGCCTGCGACCCGGTGCTCGAGTTCATGAAGGCCGGCGGCCAGTACAGCGACCAGGACATCGTCGAGTGGGTCACCACCACCTGCTTCGACGGCCTCTGCGGCCACTGAGCGCCCATCGCCAAGGGGACTGGGCTCCTACAGGGGGCGGGCGTTCACCTCGATGAGCAGCTCGGGCCGGTGGCCCTTTTGCTCCTCTTTCCTGGCGTAGCCCAGCGGGTTGGCCACGATGCGGCAGCCCGACTGCACCAGGTCCACCGGGCAGTGCAGGTGCCCATGCAGCCACAGCTGCGCCTGCGGCAGCAGCGCATCGAGCGCATTGCAAAAACCGGCCGTGCCAGCGCTCATGCCATAGCGCGGATCGGCACTGGCAAGCGTCGGTGCGAAGTGCGTCACCACCACCGTGGGCCCGTCGAAGGGCTGGGCCAGGGCGCCTCGCAGCCAGTCCTGGCAGGCCAGGGCCTGGGTGTGCACCTGCTCGGCCAGCATGGGCTCGCCCTGCCAGCGGGTGCCGGTTTTGTGCAGGTAAAAGTTGGCGGCGCGGTGGGCTTTGTCGAGCAGCTTGGCTTGATGCGCCGGTGTGTCGGCCTTCATGCCCGGCATGCAGAGCACCGAGCTGAAGTCGGTCCACAGCGTGGTGCCGACCAGGCGCACTCCCTTGATCACCACAGCCTCGCGCTCCAGCCACACCATGCCCAGGCGCTCGCAGACTTCGCGCAGCTGCGCGTGGGCGTCCTCGAAATCCAGGCCGTCGTACTCATGGTTGCCCGGCACGAACACCACGGGCGTGGGCCAGCCCGCGCCGCCCTCGGCCACGGGCCGCGGCGAAAAGCGCGCCAGGCCGAAGTCGGGCACCCCCCGCGCCAGCAGCTGCGAGCCCGCCTGGTAGGAGCCGATGTCCCCGGCCAGCACCAGCAGGTCGGCCCCGGGCAAGGGCTGCGCCTGGTAGTCGGGCAGGCCTTCGAGGTGCAGGTCCGACAGCAGCTGGATCTTCACGCCGGCGCCTTGCGCATTGCGGATTGCTCGGCCGCTTGCATGACCGCATCGCGCAGCCACTGGTGGCTGCCGCGCAGGTGCGTGCGCCGGTGCCACACGGCATCCACGTGCACGGGCGCCATCTCAAAAGGCAGCTTCTGCAGGACCACCTGGTCG
>CANGYC010000101.1 GCA_947457975.1 Comamonadaceae bacterium
AAACGGGCATGCCTGTGCCCAGCCTGAAGAAGGGCCTGGTCAGCGGCGAGGCCTGCCCGCCCAGCCTGCGTGAATGGTTCTCGGCGCAGGGCGTGGACGTCTACCAGTGCTACGCCACGGCCGACCTGGGCCTGATTGCCTACGAAACCCAGGCGCGCGAAGGCCTGGTGCTCGATGAAGGCGTCATCGTCGAGATCGTGCGGCCCGGTACGGGCGACCCCGTGCCCGATGGCGAGGTCGGCGAGCTGGTGGTCACCACGCTCAACCCGCATTACCCCCTGATTCGCTTCGGCACCGGCGACCTCTCGGCCGTGCTATCCGGCCCCTGCCCCACTGGTCGTACGAACATTCGCATCAAGGGCTGGATGGGCCGCGCAGACCAGACCACCAAGGTCAAGGGCATGTTCGTGCACCCCGGCCAGGTGGCCGACATCGCCCGGCGTTTTCCCGAGGTGCTGCGGGCCCGCCTGGTGGTCTCGGGCGAGATGGCCAACGACCAGATGACCCTGAAGGTCGAGGCCCATCAGGCCGCGCAAGGCCTGGCCGATCGCATCGGCGAGGCCATGCGCGAGGTCACCAAGCTGCGCGGCAGCGTCGAGCTGGTGGGGCCGGGAAGCCTCCCCAACGACGGCCGGGTGATCGAAGACGCGCGCAGCTACAAGTGAATAACCCCAGCGAGCGATGACCTTTGAGCCCCTCCCCCTTAGGGCTTATACCCCCTGGGCCAGTGATCAGGGCTCCTACAATTTCGGCACCCTAAAAGGTCCAAACCCTTCGACATAGACAGGAGCTCCGCATGAAAAAACTCGTTGTTCTCGCCCTGGCGGCCGCCGCCAGCTTGGCCCACGCCCAAGCGCCCGCCTACCCTGGCAGCAAGCCCGTCACCTTCGTGGTTCCCTTCGCTGCAGGCGGTCCCACCGACCGTGTGGCCCGCGACCTGGCTGAGGCCATGCGCAAAGTCATGGGTGGCCAAGCCAACTTCGTGATCGAGAACGTCAACGGTGCAGGCGGCACCATCGGCGCGGCCAAGGTGGCCAAGTCGGCCCCCGACGGCTACACCCTGCTGATTCACCACATCGGCATGGCCGCTGCTCCGGTGCTTTATCGCAAGCTCAGCTACAAGTCGCTCGAGGACTTCGAGTACCTCGGCATGATCAACGAAGTGCCCATGACGCTGATCGGCAAGCCCCAGCTGCCGGCCAACACCTACCGCGACTTCGAAAACTACATCCGCGCCAACGCCGGCAAGCTCAATATCGCGCACGCCGGCCTGGGCTCGGCCTCGCACCTGTGTGGCCTGCTGTGGCAATCGCGCCTGAACGCCAGCGATGCCATGGTCACCATCCCCTTCGGCGGCACCGCCCCGGCCATGAATGCCCTGGTGGGCGGCCAGGTCGACGTGATGTGCGACCAGACCACCAACACCACGGCCCAAATCGAAGCCGGCCGCGTCAAGGCCTTTGCCGTGACCACCGCCCGCCCCATGTCCAACCACAAGCTGCTCAAGGACTACCCCACTTTGCAGGAGATGGGCATGAAGGGCTTCGAGCTGACCATCTGGCATGGCATGTACGCCCCCAAAGGCACGCCTGCGGCCATCCAGGCCCAGCTCAATGAGGCCCTGAAGAAGGCCCTGAAGGACCCTGAATTCATCAAGAAGCAGGAAGGCCTGGGCGCCATCATCGTCAACGACAAGCGCCTCGATCCCGCCAACCACAAGGCCTTCGTGGCCTCCGAGATCGCCAAGCTCAAGCCTGTGGTGGAAGCCGCTGGCAAGTTCGCCGACTGACACCCCACAGTCCCGTTCAAGAAACCGCCTGCGTCAGCAGGCGGTTTTTTTTCGCCCTGGCTTTCCGGGTTATCCCACGCTCACCCCAAGGCGGCTTGGCGGTACAACCCTGATTGGCCCAGAACAAAGACAGGAGACCGCTGCCATGACCACGAATTCTTCACACCATGCCCTGGTGCGCCGACGCCTGCTGCCGGCCGCCCTGCTGGCGCTGGCCTGCCTGACTGCTCCCTCGGCCTGGGCTCAGGCGGGCAACTGGCCCAACAAGCCGGTGCGCATCGTCGTGCCCTTCCCGCCGGGAGGCACCACCGACATCCTGGCCCGCGCGGTCGCGCCCGAACTGACCAAGGCCTTCGGCCAGTCCTTTGTCGTTGAAAACCGCGCCGGCGCGGGCGGCAACCTGGGCGCCGACATCGTGGCCAAGTCGCCCAACGACGGCTACACCCTGCTCATGGGCACGGTGGGCACACACGGCATCAACCGCGCGCTCTACGACAAGCTGCCCTTCGACCCCATCAAAGATTTCGCCCCCGTCACCCTGGTCGCAGCGGTGCCCAACGTCATGGTGGTCAATGCCGACAAGGCCCGGGCCATGGGTATCAATTCGGTGCAGGACTTCATCCGCCACGCCAAAGCCAACCCCGGCCGCCTGAACATGGCCTCCAGCGGCAACGGCACCTCCATCCACCTGGCCGGCGAACTGTTCAAGAACAAAACCGGGATCTTCATGGTCCACTTCCCCTACCGCGGCTCCAGCCCGGCCCTGCTGGACCTGATGGGCGGCAACATGGACGTGATGTTCGACAACCTGCCCTCGTCCATGGGCCACATCCGCTCGGGCAAGCTCAAGGCCCTGGCGGTCACCAGCAACCAGCGCTCCAGTGCCCTGCCAGACGTGCCCACGGTGGAGGAAGCGGCGCAGCTCAAGGGCTTTGAGGCCAGCAGCTGGTTCGGGCTGCTCGCACCGGCCGGTACTTCGCCCGAGATCGTCAGCCGCATCCAAAAGGAAGTAGCGCGCGCCCTGAACGATCCGGCCATCAAGGAAAAGCTGCAGGCCCAGGGCGCGATTCCCAGCGGCAACACCCCGCAGGAATTTGCCAAACTGATCGACGCCGAGCACACCAAGTGGGCCCAGGTGGTCAAGGCCTCGGGCGCCAAGGTGGACTGAGCGCCCCGCTGCCCGTGCATGGCCCGCAGCACACGCTGCGGGCTTTTTTTTGCTCAGACGCCCCAGACCACCGAGTCACCCTGCTGGTGGCAGAAGCTGGGCATCTCGATGAAGGGCTTGGTGCGCTGACGCAGGCTCACCCCATCGCCGTGGGGCGGCTCACAGCTGTCTCCCGCATTGAAGGCGCTCTTTGCCTCAGCGAACTCGCGCTCCTCCTGCTCCACGGCCGCACGCAAAGCCACGATGGCATCGGGCATTTGCTCGGGCAAGATGATGCCCTGAGGCCCCGGGTCCTTGCCGATGACCTCGAGCACCCGCTTGCCATTGGGCTCGAGCATGACCACGTCGGCCAAGTTCTTAGATTTGAATCGGTACAGCATGGCGTACTCCTAAGGGTCAAGATCATTATGGGCTGCGCGACCGCCCAGGTCTGTCAGCCACGGGCGGCAAATGCACGGGCTTGCCCGACAATCGCCGGCCATGCTGGAACTTGCCCTACCCACCACGCCGGCCCTGGCTCTACAGAGCCAGGGCCTGGCCTTTCTTTCGCCGCAGCGCCTGCACGAGGCCCTGGGCCTGCCGCCGCCCTGGTCCCGATCCTTCACCGAGCTGCTGCCCGCCTGGGACCGCCTGCCGCCGGATGCGCACCTGCGCGACGGCGGGCGTTACCGCCACCGGCGCCACAGCTGTTACGTGCAGTCGCTGGGCAGCGGCACGGTCGCGCTGCAGCCGCACCGCGCCCACTGGCAGCCCACGGACTACAACGCGCTGCACGGCGGCTATGAGCGCTGGTTTGACCCCATCGAAGCCGAGATGGCCCAAGCCACCGCCTGGCTTACGCTCTTGCAGGCCCTGGGCCAGCTCTTTGCCCAGGTGCGGCCGGTCACGCAGTGGTTCATCGAGGCCCACCCTTTTCGCATCGACACCGCTGGCGGCGTGGGCCGACCCACCCCTGAAGGGGCGCACCGCGACGGCGTGGACTTCGTGGTGGTGATGCTCATCGGGCGCCAAGGCGTCAAGGGCGGTGAATCGCGGGTCTTCGAGGCCGAGGGCCCGCAGGGCCTGCGCTTTCTCATGACCGAGCCGCTCACCACCTTGCTGCTGGACGACCGGCGCGTGGTCCACGAAACCACGCCCATCCAGCCCAGCGGCGAGGGCCTGGGCCACCGCGACACCCTGGTGCTCACCTACCGGGCCGGGGGCTTTCAGGCGCCATGAGGGTGCCGCTGTTCAGCGCACCAGCTGGTTGAGCTCGATGATGGGCAAGAGGATGGCCAGCACGATGAGCATGACCGCAGCGCCCATGGCCACAATCAGCAGGGGTTCGAGCAAGGTGGCCAGATTCATGGCGCGGCGCTGCACCTCACTGGACAGCTGAGTCGCGGCGCGCTGCAGCATCACGGGCAGCTCGCCCGTCTGCTCCCCCAGGCGCGAAAACATGGCCAGCAGACCCGGAAAGCGTTTTTTCTGGGCAATCGCCAAGCCCAGCGGCGCCCCCTCGCGCACGCGGTCCAGGGCGTCGAGCGCATCGGCCTGCATGGCCCTGTTCGAGAGGGTGTCGGCTGCGGCCTGCAAGGCCTTGAGGATGGGCACGCCGGCACCCACCAGCATGGCCAAGGTGCCGGCAAAGCGCGCGGCGTTGTAGTGGCGCGAAAGCCGGCCGATGAGCGGCAGGCGCAGCCAAGCGGCATCAAAGCGCTGGCGAAAGGCATCGTGCCGCAAGGCCAGCTGCGCGCCCAGGCCCGCCGCCGCCACACCCACAAGCATCAGCCAGCCCCAGGCGCGCACCGCATCGCTGACAGCCAGCAGGGCGGTGGTGATCCAGGGCAGGCGCCGCTGGCTGCCGATGAAGACCGAAGCGATCTGCGGCACCACATAGCTCACCAGGAAGCCCACGATGAGCAGCGAAATCACCGTGACGAGGGCGGGATAAAGCGCCGCCCCGAGCAACTTGGCTCGCAGCTGCTGGGCCTCGTCCAGGTCGTCGGCCAGGCGCTGCAGCACCAGGCCCAGGCGGCCGCTGGCCTCGCCTGCGCTGACCACGCTCACATACACCGAAGGAAATTCGCGCGGATGCTGCGCCAGGCAAGCGGCCAGCGAGGCGCCGCCATTCACATCGGCACGCAAGGCGGCCACCACCGCCTTTTGGCGCGCATCCTCCGACTCGTCGACCAGAGCCGTCAAGGCCCGCTCCAGCGGCAGGCCCGAGGCCACGAGGCCAGCGAGCTGACGCGTCCACACGGCCAGGGCCGAAGGCGCAAAGGCCCGGGCCTGGAAAACCACGCGCTGCAGGCCCCGGCCGGGCGCCGCGGTGCGCAAGCCCACGCCGTGCACGGGCTCTACCCGCAGCGGGATCAGGGTCTGGGTGCGCAGTACGGTGCGCGCTACGCGCATGCTGTCGGCCTCGACCAGGCCCTTGCACAGCTGTCCCTGCAGGTTCAGTGCTTCGTAGGAGTAAGCGGGCATGCATCAGGCCATCATGGAATGTGGACCTCACAGACTGAGCGCAGCCCGGGAAAAATTCAAGGGCTCAATCGCGCGTCACGCGTGCGACTTCGGCGCGTGTGGTGATGCCCGCCTGCACCAGTCGCTCGGCGTCCTCGCGCATGAGCTGCATGCCGCCGGCAAGCGCCGCCTCGCGCAGCTGGGCTTCGGGCGCACGCTCATGGATGAGCTGGCTGATCGCCGCGTTGGCCACCAGCAGCTCGAACACACCCGTGCGTCCGGCATAGCCCGAGCGGGCGCAGGCCGGGCAGCCGGCTCCCGCGCAGGCCGTGCACAGCTTGCGCACTAGGCGCTGGGCCAGCACGCCCAGCAGCGAGGAGCTCAGCAAAAAGGGATCGATTCCCATGTCCGTCAGCCGCGTGACGGCGCTGGCCGCGTCGTTGGTGTGCAAGGTGGCCAGCACCAGATGGCCCGTCAATGAGGCCTGAATGGCGATCTGCGCCGTCTCGAAGTCGCGGATCTCGCCAATCATGATGATGTCCGGGTCCTGCCGCAGGATGGCGCGCAGCGCTTTGGCAAAGTCCAGGTCGATGCGGCTGTTCACCTGTGTCTGGCCCACCCCGGCCAGCTCGTATTCAATGGGGTCCTCCACCGTCATGATGTTGGCCTGGTGGGCATCGAATCGGCTGAGCGCGGCATAGAGCGTGGTGGTCTTGCCCGAGCCCGTGGGCCCGGTCACCAGCACGATGCCGTGCGGCTGGCCCAGCAGCTTGTCAAAGCGCTCGAGCGTGCGCCCCCCCATGCCCACGGCCTCCAGGCTCAGGCGCTCACCGCTCTTGTCCAAGAGGCGCAGCACGGCACGCTCGCCATGCGCATTGGGCAGGGTGGAGACGCGCACATCCACGGCGCGCGTACCTATGCGCAGCGAGATGCGGCCATCCTGCGGCAGCCGCTTTTCAGCAATATCGAGGTCGGCCATGATCTTCAGGCGCGAGATCAGCGCGGCGTGCAGCGCACGGTTGGGCTGCACCACCTCGCGCAGCAGGCCATCGACGCGAAAGCGCACAGCCGAGTGGCGCTCGTAGGGCTCGATGTGGATGTCACTGGCACCGTCGCGCGCGGCCTGGGTGAGGAGCGCGTTAAGCAGGCGGATGATGGGCGCGTCGTCGTCGGTGGCCAGCAGGTCCTCCACCGCCGGCAGGTCCTGCAGGAGGCGCGCGAGGTCGGCGTCGTTCTCCACCTCGCTCACCACCGTGGCCGCACTGGACTCGGCCTGGGCATAGACGCTGCTGATGCGCTGCGCCAGCCAGGGGGCCTGGGCCTGCTGCACGTGCTGTACGGCGTGCTTGCGCAGCACCTCGCTGAAGGCGCCAGACACGGGCGCGCCGTGGTGCCACAAGGTCAGGCCGCCTTCGCTGTCCTCCAGCAGCAGCTGGTGGGCGCGGGCAAAGGCATAGGGCAGCGGATAGGCGGCCATGCGCAGCGTCACCTCGGCGGGTTGGACGGCGGCAAGAGCGGCGCCGGTGTCTCGCGCGGCTGCCAGGGCGAGCCGGGGTTCATGGGTGGCAGGGTCTCGGTCGAGGGCAGTGGCCCGGCCGACGACGGGGGCTGAAGGGTCAGTGGCTGGGTCGCTCCGGGCGGCGGTGCCTCGCGGCCAGGCCAGGGCGGCAGCCCGGTGGGCGCGGGCACCGGCAGCAGCGGATGGGGCGCGCCCTGACCCTGGCCCTGCTGGACGCGCATGAGCTCGTAACGGTCGAGCGTGAGCGCGTCCGTGGCGGTGGCGTCGCGCACCACCACAGGACGCAGAAACACCATCAGGTTGGTTTTCTTGCGCGAACGGGAGCGGCTCTTGAAAAGGTGGCCCAGGATCGGCAGGTTGGCCAGCAAGGGCACGCGCTCCTCGTTGTCGGCGTAGTCGTCCTGCAGCAAGCCACCGAGCACCACAATGGCGCCGTCCTCCACCAGGACATTGGAGTCGATGGAGCGCTTGTTGGTGATGGGGCCTGAGAGCGCATTCACCGAGGAGGGCTGCACGCTGCTGACCTCCTGGGAGATGGCCATCTTGATGGTGCCACTCTCGCTGATCTGCGGGCGCACGCGCAGCGTCAGGCCCACGTCGCGCCGCTCGATGGTCTGAAAGGGATTGACCACGCCGTTGCTCACCACGCCGGTGTTGGTGTAGCGGCCCGTCACGAAGGGCACGTTCTGGCCAATGACGATGCGCGCTTCTTCGTTGTCCAGGGTCAGCAGGTTGGGGGTGGACAGGATGTTGCCGCTGCCCGTCTGCTCCAGCGCACGTGCCAAGAAGCCCAGCACGTATACGCCGTTGACACGCTGCGCTGCGCCCACATTCAGCCCCGTGCCAGGCGCGACGCCATTGGCCGTGGTGCCGGCCAGGCCCTGGGTGGCCAGGTTCAGGATGTTGTTGCCCGCCGTGCCAAAGTTGGTGCCCAGCAGGCCAATCACGCCGCTGCCGTTGCGG
>CANGYC010000102.1 GCA_947457975.1 Comamonadaceae bacterium
CTGGTTGGTGCCCAGCCAGATGACCAGCACGCCAAAAAGTGCTGCCAGCAAGGCGCCGGCACCCATGCCGGCGAGAAAACCCAGGATGTCGCTGCCGGTGTGCACCACCGCAGCAAAGCCGGCAACCGCGGCGCACAGCATCATGCCTTCGGCGCCCAGGTTGACTACGCCGGCCTTTTCATTGATCAGCAGCCCCAGCGCGGCCAGGGCCAAGACGGTGCCCGCATTCAGCGTGGCCGCCAGGAGAAGTGCATACGATTCCATCAGGCGCTCCGTTTCGATGCGTGCGTCCAGCGCAGGCGGTAGGCCACCAGCGTGTCGCAGGCCAGCAGGCAGAACAGCAGCAGACCCTGGAACACGCCGGTGATGGACTTGGGGAGGCCCAGGCGCGACTGCGCCAGCTCACCACCGATGTAGAACATGCTCATGAGGATGGCCGAGACCACCATGCCCGCAGGATGCAGCCGTCCCACAAAAGCCACGATGATGGCGGCAAAGCCGTAGCCTGCCGGCACATAGGGTGTGAGCTGACCGATGGGGCCGGCCACTTCCAAGGCTCCTGCCAGGCCAGCGGTGCCGCCGGAGACCAGCAAGGCCGTCCAGAGCGCCTGGCGCGATGAAAAGCCTGCATAGCGGGCGGCCGCCGGCGCCAGGCCGCCCACCTGCTGCGCAAAGCCCGCACGTGTGCGGAAAAGAAAAACCCACAAGGCCGCCGCCGCCGCCAGCGCCATCAGCAGGCCGATGTTCATGCGCGAGCCGCTCATGAGTCGGGGAATCTGGGTGGCTGCCTCGAAGGTCTTGGACTGAGGGAAATTGAAACCTGCGGGGTCTTTCCAGGGCCCATAGACCATGTAGCTCAGCACCATGTCGGCCACGTACACCAGCATCAGGCTCACCAGGATTTCGCTGGCGTTGAAGCGGTCGCGCAGCAAGGCGGTCAGACCGGCCCACAGCATGCCGCCCAGCACGCCGGCCAGCATGATGGCCAGGATGATCCAGCGCCCGGTGTCCTTGCCTGCCAACAGGGCCATGCCGCCGGCGCAGACCGCGCCGATGATGAACTGCCCTTCGGCGCCGATGTTCCAGACATTGGAGCGAAAGCACACCGCCAGGCCCAGTGCAATGAGCAGCAGGGGCGTGGCCTTGACCATGAGTTCGCCGAGGGCGTACTTGGTTTTGATGGGTTCCCAGAAAAACATCTGCAGGCCGCGCAGCGGATCCTTGCCGAGGGCCGAAAAGAGCAGCACCCCCAGCAGCACGGTGATGGTGATCGCCGGCAGCGGGGAGAGATAGCTCCACGCGCGCGAAGGTTCGGGTCGGGCCTCAAGACGCAGCATGGCTCACCTCCTGGCCGCTTGCGGCCTGCGGCCACAGGCCGCTCATCCACTCGCCGATGCGCTCCACCGTGGCTTCGCTGCGCGCCAAGGGCGGTGACAGCCGTCCCTCGGCGATCACGTGCAGACGATCAGACAGCTCGAACAGCTCGTCGAGTTCTTCGCTCACCACCAGCACGGCGCAGCCGGCATCACGCAGCGCCATGATGGCGCTGTGGATCTGTGCGGCGGCACCCACATCCACGCCCCAGGTCGGCTGCGACAGGATGAGAAGGCGGGGCTTGGCCTCGATCTCACGGCCCACAATGAATTTCTGCAGGTTGCCGCCCGACAGCGACTGCGCAGCCGCCTGCGGCCCGGCGGCCTTGACGCGAAAGCGCTCGATCAGGCCGCGTGCCTGCTCGGCCAGCGCGCTGGTGCGGATCCAGCCGCCCGCGCCCAGGGATTCGCGGCGCGTGAGCAAGAGGTTGTGCGCCAGGCTCATGGAGGGCACGGCGCCGCGGCCCAGCCGCTCCTCGGGCACGAAGTGCAGGCCCAGCTGCCGCCGCCGGTCTGGCGCCAGCCCGGCGAGGCTGCGGCCTTCCAGCTGAACACTGGCGCCGGTGGGCGGCGTGCGGGCGTCCTCGCCCGAGAGCCATTGCATGAGTTCGCGCTGGCCGTTGCCCGAGACGCCGGCGATGCCCACCACCTCGCCGCTGCGCACCTGCAGGGCGATGTGTTCCAGGGCCATGCCGAAGGGGTCTTCGCTGGGCAAGCTCAGGTCCTGCACGTTCAGCACCACGGGGCCCGGTGTGCGTGGCGACACCGTGAGCGTGGGCGGTTCGGCACCGATCATCAGCCGGCTGAGCGAGGCGTTCGATTCCTCGCGCGGGTCGCACACGCCGGTGACTTCACCTCCACGCAGCACCGTGCAGGCGCTGCACAGCGCGCGGATTTCGTGCAGCTTGTGGCTGATGTAGAGCAGGCTGCAGCCCTGGCTGACCAGCTTGTGCAGCACCACAAACAGCTTGTCGACGGCCTGCGGCGTGAGCACCGAGGTGGGTTCATCCAGGATGAGCAGCTGCGGGTCGGTGAGCAGGGCGCGGATGATTTCCACGCGCTGCATCTCTCCCACGCTCAGCGTATGCACCGGGCGCTCGGGGGCGATATCCAGCCCGTACTCGCTGGCCTTGGCCTCGATGCGCCGCGTGACCTCGGCCAGACTCAGCGACTTGTCCAGGCCCAGCCAGACGTTCTCGGCCACGCTCAGCGTGTCAAACAGGCTGAAATGCTGGAACACCATGCTGATGCCCAGGGCCCGCGCTTGTTGGGGGTTGCGGATGTCCACCGGCGCACCGTTGAAGAGGATGCGGCCCTCGTCGGGCTTGACCGCGCCGTAGATGATCTTCATCAGCGTGGACTTGCCCGCGCCGTTTTCGCCCAGCACGGCGTGTGCCTGACCAGGCTCGACCCGCAGCTTGACCTGGTGATTGGCCACCACGGAGGGGTAGCGCTTGGTGATGCCGACCAGCTCAAGCCGAGGCTGGTGCGGGGAGGGGTGTGAGGTGGAGGGCGTCATGTCGGAGTAGGGATGAATTTCAGACCAGCCGTGCCGCCTCGGGCCGCAGCGACAGGGCGACGTCCCGCACGCGTTCGCGCAGCCACCGGCCCGAGGCCGAGGCATGCGTTCTTTCGTGCCAGAGCTGGTAGTACATCATGCGTGGAAACTCGATGGGGCAGGGCAGCACCTGCACGGGCAGCTGAGAGACAAAGCGATCACAGTACTGGCGGCCCGTGGTGAGCACCAGCAAGCTCGATGCCACCATGGCCGGGATCAGGCCGAAGTGCGGGCAGCGCGCTACCACCTTGCGCGCCAGGCCCAGGCTGGCCAGATGCTCGTCGATAAAACCCTTGGCACCCGGGTGGGTGGGCGTGGGGGCAATGTGTTCGGCCGCCAGCCAGGTATCGGGCTCCCAGCCCCGGCGACAGGCCGGGTGCTCGTTGGACACCAGGCAGACCACCTCGTCGCCGAACAGCCGGCCCATGTGCAGCTCATCGGGCGGCGAGGCCCAGTTGCCGATCACCACGTCCACCCGCCCTTCGGCCAGGTGGGTTTGGTAGTTGGCGTCGTCCGATAGGCCCCGCATGTCGATGCGCGCCTGCGGGGCCTGCGCCTTGATGCGCGCCACCAGCTGGGGCAGGAAGAAGGGGTCCAGGTAGTCGCTGGCAGCCAGGCGGAAAGTGACCTCGCTGCGGGCCGGATCAAACCCCCGCGCATCGCTGAACAACTGCTCGGCGTCGCGCAGGATGCGGGCCGAGGGCTCGATCATGCGCAGGCCCGCATCGGTGGCCACCATGCCCGCGCCGGAGCGCACCAGCAGCGGGTCGCCGGCCAGCTCTCGCAAGCGGCGCAGCGCGGCGCTCACAGCCGGCTGGTGCATGCCCAGGCGCACCGCGGCCCTGGACACGCTGCCCTCGGAGAGCACGGTGTTCAGGACCCGGATGAGGTGAAGATCGATCTTGTCCAGCAGAGTGGGGTCTGTCATACCTGTTCGCAGATGCGATTGATACGATGGCCGATATGGGAGACGAAACGCCATTGTTTAACCTGACACCCATGTCATCGACCACGACCAAACCCCTGAGATTTCTGCGGCGCGGGGAGGTCATTGCGCTGAGCAATGTACCACCCACCCGCACCCTTTTAGAGCTGCTCCGGGAAGACCTCGCTTGCACTGGGACCAAGGAAGGCTGCGGCGAGGGCGACTGCGGCGCCTGCACCGTGGTGCTGGCCGAACCCGCCGGGCAGGGCCTGGCCTACCGGGCCATCAACAGCTGCATCGCCCTGGCCCATTCCATCGATGGTCTGGCACTGTGGACAGTCGAAGACCTCACCCGCGACCCCCTGCTCCAGTCCGCCGGGCAGGCGCCGGGCGCCCTGCACCCGGTGCAGCAGGCCCTGGTGGACAGCCATGCCACGCAGTGCGGCTTTTGCACGCCCGGCTTCGTCATGAGCCTGTTTGCCATGTACCAGAACCATGCGGTGGCGGGCCAACCCATCACCCGTGAGTTGGCCCAGCGGGAACTCTCCGGCAATTTGTGCCGCTGCACCGGCTACCGTCCCATCCTGGAGGCGGCCCAGCAGATGGCCCAGTTGCCCCCTGTGACCGTGGACGAACCGGCTGTGCAGGCTGGGCTGGCCCGGCTGCGGGCTGAGGACGCAGGTGTGGGTGAGGGCGGGGCCTACCTGCAGCCGGGCACCCTGGCCGAGTTGCTGGCCCTGCGCGCGGCCCATCCGCAGGCGCAGCTGGTGGCCGGTTGCACCGACGTGGGCCTGTGGATCACCAAGCAGCACCGGGACTTTGCGCAGGTGCTGGACCTCACCCGGGTGGCCGAGCTGCGCCGTATTGAATTGCGCGGCCCGGTGCTGCGCATCGGTGCGGCCGCCCGCCTGGCGCAGGCCTTCGCCGCCCTGGTGCAGGCACGGCCCGAGCTGGATGCGTTTGCCGCCCGCTTCGCGGGCCTGCCCGTGCGCAACGCCGGCACCCTGGGCGGCAATGTGGCCAATGGCTCGCCCATCGGCGACGCCATGCCCCTGCTCATTGCCCTGGGGGCGCGCATCGTGCTGGCCTCCCGCAGGGGTGAGCGTGAGATGCCGCTCGAGGATTTCTACACCGGCTACCGCCGCAATCTTTTGGCGCCCGACGAGGTGCTGGCCTTCATCGACGTGCCCAGGCCCGAGCCGGCGGGCCAAGGCTGGCTGCGGGCCTACAAGATTTCCAAGCGCTACGACGACGATATTTCGGCCGTGTGCCTGGCCATCGAGCTGTCGGTGCTGGAGGGCCGGGTGGCGCGCGTGTCCATCGGCTGCGGCGGCGTGGCCGCCACGCCCGTGCGGGCACGCCAGACCGAGGCGGCGCTGCTGGGCCAGCCCTGGACCGAAGACGGCGTGGCCCGCGCCATCGAGGCGATCCGGCAGGAGTTTCAACCCATCTCCGACATGCGGGCCTCGGCCGCCTACCGTTCGCAGGTGGCGGGTAACCTTCTGCAGCGCTTCTGGCTGGAGTCTCAGGGCGCCACCGAGATCAACCTGGAAACGGTGGGAGGTCTGGCATGAACGCTCCCGACACCGTGGGCCTGCCTGTGCAGGCGCCCCCGGCTTCTGGCCAGTCGCATATTCATGAAAGCGCCCGGGCCCAGGTTTGCGGCCTGGCGCCCTATGTGGATGACCTGCCCGAGCTCAAGGGCACGCTGCATGCCGCACCCATACTTTCCAGCGTGGCGCATGGCCGCCTCAAGGGCGTGGACAGCCGCGCTGCCCTGGCCCTGCCCGGGGTGCGTGCTGTGGTGCTGGCCAGTGCTATTCCGGGCGATAAGCGCTTTGCCACCTACGGCCACGACGAGGCCATCTTTGCCGATGGCCTGGTCGAGCACGTGGGCCAGGTGATCGGCCTGGTGGTGGCCGACTCGGTGAAGCAGGCGCGCCAGGCCGCCCGCCAGGTGGTGCTGGACATCGAGCCGCTGCCGGCCATCCTGAGCATTCAGGAGGCACTGCAGGCCGGCAGCCAGGTGCTGCCCCCCGTGACCGTGCGCCGGGGCGAGCCCGAGGCGGCCCTGTCCCGCGCCGCGCACACGCTCAGCGGCAGCCTGGAGGTGGGCGGCCAGGAGCACTTCTACCTGGAGGGGCAGGTGGCTTACGCCATCCCCAAGGAGCAGGACCAGTGGCTTGTACATTCGAGCACCCAGCACCCCGGCGAGGTGCAGCATTGGATCTCGCACGCCCTGGGCCTGGGCAATCACGCCGTGACGGTGGAGTGCCGGCGCATGGGCGGCGGCTTTGGCGGCAAGGAGACGCAGGCCGGTCACATGGCCGTGTGGGCTGTGCTGGCGGCGCGCAAGCTGGGCCGGCCGGTGAAACTGCGCCTGGACCGCGATGACGACTTCATGGTCACCGGCAAGCGCCATCCCTTCGAGTACAGCTACACCGTGGGCTTTGACGGCACCGGGCTCATGACGGGTCTCAAACTCATGATGGCGGCCAACTGCGGCTTCTCGGCCGATCTCTCCGGCCCCGTGGCCGACCGGGCGGTCTTTCATGCCGACAACGCTTACTTTCTCTCAGACGTGGAGATCGTCTCCCACCGCTGCAAGACGAACCTGCAGAGCCAGACGGCGTTTCGCGGCTTTGGCGGGCCGCAGGGCATGATCGTCATCGAAAAAATCATGGGCGACATCGCCCGCCACCTGGGCCTGGACCCGCTGGCCGTGCGCAGGCGCAACCTCTACGGCGTGGACGAGCGCCACACCACGCACTACCAGATGAAGGTGGAGGACAACGTCCTCGAGCCGCTGCTGGCGACGCTGGCGCGCACCAGCGGCTACGCCGAACGGCGTGACGCGATCGCGCGCTTCAATGCCCAGAGCCCGGTGATCAAGCGCGGTATCGCGATCACGCCGGTGAAGTTTGGTATCTCCTTCACGGCCACGCTTTTCAACCAGGCCGGCGCCCTGGTGCATGTCTACACCGACGGCAGCGTGCTGGTGAACCATGGCGGCACCGAGATGGGCCAGGGCCTGCACACCAAGGTGGCGCAGATCGTGGCCGACGAGTTGGGCGTGCCCTTCAGCCAGGTCCTCATGACGGCCAGCGACACCAGCAAGGTGCCCAATGCCTCGGCCACGGCCGCCTCGGCCGGCACCGACCTCAACGCCCGCGCGGCGCAGTACGCAGCCGCCCAGGTGCGCAGCAGCCTGGCGCAGTTTGTGGCCGGGCTCGATGGCTGCGGCGCCGGCGCCATCACGTTTTCAGGTGGGCAGATCCATTCGCCCCGGCAGTCGCATCCCTTCACCGAGGTGGTGCGCCAGGCCTATGCCAACCGCATCCAGCTCTGGAGCGATGGCTTTTACCGCACGCCCAAGATTCATTACGACAAGACCACCCTGACCGGCCGGCCCTTTTACTACTTCGCCTACGGCGCGGCCTGCACCGAGGTGGCCATCGATACGCTCACTGGCGAGAGTCGGGTGCTGAAGGTGGACATCCTGCACGACGTGGGCAACAGCATCAACCCGGCCATCGATCGGGGGCAGGTGGAGGGCGGTTTCATCCAAGGCATGGGCTGGCTGACCACCGAGCAACTGGTGTGGAACGACAAGGGCCACCTGTCCACCCACGCGCCCAGCACCTACAAGATCCCGGCCACGGGCGACGTGCCCGCGCACTTCAAGGTGGACTTCTGGCCGGAGGCCAACCGCGAGGACAACGTGCACGGCTCCAAGGCCGTGGGCGAGCCGCCCTTCATGCTGGCCATCAGCGTGTACGAGGCGCTGCGCGATGCGGTGGCTAGCACCAAGCAGGCAGGGCAGGTGGTAGACCTGGTGGCACCAGCCACGGCTGAGAACGTGCTGCGCGCGCTGACCGAGTAGGAGCCCAGTCCTCTGGGCGATCGGTGTGTTGATGTGTTCGTCGGTCTGCGCAGCGGGTTTGGGGTGTGCCC
>CANGYC010000103.1 GCA_947457975.1 Comamonadaceae bacterium
GGGGCAACGGCAGCGCTGCCCACACCACCATGGAATACCTCAAGCTGCGCACCGGCACTTCCTTCCTGCACATTCCCTACAAGGGCACAGCACCGTCGGTGAACGACCTGCTGGCCGGCCAGGTACAGGTCTTGTTCACGGGCATACCGGCGCTGCTGCCGCACATCAAGTCGGGCCGCATGCGCGCGCTGGCGGTCTCCAGCCCCGCGCGCCTGAGCGTGTTGCCCGAAGTACCCACCGTGACCGAGAGTCGTGTGCCCGGTACGCCGGGCTTTGAGGCCGATCAGTGGTACGGCCTGGTCGCCCCGGCCGGCACGCCGGCCGAGGTGGTGGCCCTGCTCAACCGGCAGGTCAATGCCGCTCTGGCTTCGGAGGAGGTGCGGACGCGCCTGGCTGCCGAGGGCGCCGAGGCCACACCGGCTTCGCCCCAGGTGTTTGCTCAGCTCATCGCCAGTGAATTGCCGCGTTGGGAAAAGGTGATCCGCGCCGCACGCATCACGCCGGACTGAGTCCGCGCTCAGTGCCGATCTTCCGGCCCGCTCAGGGCGGCCAGCATCGCCGCCAGCACGATGAGGGCGCCGCCCACCAGCGTGCGTGTGCTGAATTCGGCCGCGTCCAGCAGCGCCGAGGACACGCTGGCAAAGAGCAGCTCGGTGAGCATCACCAGCGAGGTGGTGTGCGCCGCCAGGCGCGCAGCCCCGTACTGCAGCCCCAGGTTGCTCAGCAGGAAGGCCAGGCACAGCCCCGCCGCCACCGGCCAGCCTGCACTGGCCAGGGCCGGGGCCGGCACCACCCCGGCCGCCAGGCCCAGCGCACCGGCAGCCATCCCCATGAGCGTACCGCCGCCGAACATGGCGACCATGCGCCCTTCGCTGGGCGTGTGGCCGAGCTTGCGCAGCAGCACGTTGGTGATGGCAAAAAATACGCCGCCCGCCAGCGCCAGCCAGTCGGCCGCGCCCTGGGGCACGGGCCAGGGCGAATCGGACGACTTGAGCACGATCACCACGCCGGCCAGCGCCAGCAACAGGCGCAGCAGCGAGCCTCGGCTGGGCCGCTCGCCCAGCACCGGCCAAGCCACCAGCACCGACCAGGCGGGCATCAGGTAAAACAGCAGCACCACGCGCACCACATCGCCCGTGGTCACCGCCCAGTTGAAACCCACGTTGGTCAGCCCCGAGGCCAGCACAAGCAGCCACAGGGCCGGGTGCTGCAGCAGGACTTGCCAGGCCCGGGGGCGCCAGCACAGCACGCAGGCCAGGGCGACGCCGTAGACCAGCGCTGTGCTCCACAGGGGGTGCAGGCCTTGTGACTCAAGTTGCCTGAAGGGCCACCACGACAGGCCCCACACCAGGGCATTGAGCAGCAGCCCGGCCACCGCCAGGCCGCGGGCGTCGGCGCGCCGCATGTCAGTGCGAGCGGTCGCTGCGCGCGATCACCAGCAAGGCTTCCACCTGGTCTTTGTGCACAACCAGGTTGCGCCGATGCCAGCGCTGGATCAGCCACATGAAGCCGGCCACCACCAGGCCGAAGGCGGTGATGGCGCCGAAGGCCGACAGCCCCAGACCCGTGGACAGCGCATAGAAGCCGCCCAGCCCCAGGATGCAGGCCTGCTCGTTGAAGTTCTGCACAGCGATCGAGCGGCCGGCCCCCATGAGGTTGTGGCCTCGGTGCTGGAGCAGCGCGTTCATGGGCACCACCAGGAAGCCGCCCAGCCCGCCCAGCAGGATGAGGAAGGGCGCGGCCAGCCAGACGTTGTCGATCACGTTCATCAGCATCACCAGCAGACCCATGCCGATGCCCAGCGGCATTAGGCTGGTGGCCTGGTCCAGGCGCATGCGCATGGAGGCCATTACCGCGCCCACGGCCGTGCCGATGGCCACCACGCCCACCAGCGAAGAGGCCTGTGTGGTGTTGTAGCCCAGGGCGGCGGCGGCCCAAGCCAGCACGATGTAGCGCAGGTTGCCCGAGACACCCCAGAACAGGGTGGTGGTGGCCAGTGAAATCTGGCCGAGCTTGTCGCGCCACAGTGCGCTGTTGCAGCGCCAGAAGTCGGGCAGCAGCTCCAGCTTGTTGCGGGGCATGGGGCGCATGTCCACGCCCGTGTTCGGGATGCGCGTGTTGAACCATGCCGCCAGGCCGTAGACCAGGATCAGCACCGTAATGGCCGCCTCGGCGCCCGTGTCGATGCCTGTGGTTACAAACGGCAGGTCCAGGGCCAGCAGCGAACTAGAGACCTGGTGGCCCACCAGCTGGCCGCCCAGCAGCACGCCAAGGATGATGGAGGCGATCGTCAGGCCCTCGATCCAGCCGTTGGCCTTGACCAGTTGCGAGGCCGGCAGCAGCTCGGTGAGGATGCCGTACTTGGCCGGCGAATAGGCCGCCGCGCCCAGGCCCACCACGGCATAGGCCAGCAGCGGGTGCGCAGAAAACAGCATGGCCAGGCAGCCCACCACCTTGATGCTGTTGCTCACGAACATGACCCCGCCCTTCGGACGCGAGTCGGCAAAGGCCCCGACGAAGGGTGCCAGCACCACGTAGAACAGGGCGAACATGGGAACCAGGGCCGCGGGCTGCCACTTGGGCGCACCACCGGCTCGCAGCAGTTCCACGGCCACCACGAACAGCGCGTTATCAGCCAATGAGCTGAAGAACTGGGCTGCCATGATGGTGTAAAAACCGCGCTTCATTGAGAGATTCGGGTCACGGTTTAAGGGCCATCAGGGGCGCTGATGGTCAGGCAAAGGCAGGGTGTCTCCTGGAAGTCCCGGTTTATAGCATGCAGGGGGGTGCCAAAATGGACATGAAATCCACGTCCACGCTAGGCCCATCGCGCGACCCTGTCCTCCACGTCAGCGCTTGACCGGCGTGGGCTGACGCCCCCGCTTTTGACGCAAACCCGACCCATGCCCCGTCCCATTCTGGCCACCATCCATGCCCCGGCGCTGCGCCACAACCTGGCGCGCATGCAAGCTGCCGCGGGCGATGCCAAGGTCTGGGCCACCGTCAAGGCCGATGCCTATGGCCACGGCATCGAGCGGGTGGTCGATGCTTTTCGGGCCGCCGACGGCTTTGCCTTGTTGGACCTCTCTGAGGCCGAGCGCCTGCGCGCGCTCGACTGGCGCGGCCCCATTCTGCTGCTCGAAGGCTGCTTCGAGCAGCGCGACTTGGAGCATTGCTCCCGCCTGGGCCTGTGGCACGTGGTGCACTGCGAGGAGCAGATCGACATGCTGGCCACGCACAAGACCCAGGTGCCACACCGGATTTTCCTGAAGATGAACTCGGGCATGAACCGGCTGGGCTTCAAGCCCGAGCGCTACCGCGCCGCGTGGACGCGGCTCAATGCCCTGCCGCAGGTGGAGGAGATCTCGCTGCTCACGCACTTCAGCGACGCGGACGGCGACAAGGGCATCGCGGCCCAGGTGGCTGCTTTCGAGGCCGTCACCGCCGACCTGCCCGGCGAACGCACCCTGAGCAACAGCGCGGCCATCCTGCGCCACAGCCCGGCCCTGGCGCAGCGTTCGGACTGGGTGCGTCCGGGCATCGCGCTTTACGGCAGCGCCCCCGACTTTGCGCAGCACAGCGCGGCCAGCTGGGGCCTGCAGCCGGGCATGACGCTGGCTTCGCGCATCATCGGTGTGCAGCAGCTGCAGCCCGGGGACACCGTCGGCTACGGCTCCACCTTCACGGCCGAGCAGGCCATGCGCATCGGGGTGGTGTCCTGCGGCTACGCGGATGGCTACCCCCGCCATTGCCCCACCGGTACCCCCGTGCTGGTGGACGGCCAGCGCACCCGCTTGCTGGGCCGGGTGAGCATGGACATGGTCACGGTCGACCTCACGCCCCTGCCGCAGGCCGGCATGGGCAGCCACGTCACCTTGTGGGGTCTGGCTGCCAATGGCCAGTGCCTGTCGATCGACGAGGTGGCCGCCGCCGCTGGCACGCTGGGCTACGAGCTGATGTGCGCCCTGGCGCCGCGGGTGCCCGTGCAGGTCCAGGCCGAGGATTGAGTCCAGGCTCCGTTGGGATCAATGGCCCCAGTGACCATCCGGATTGCCTCTTTTTCCAGCACGTGGCGCCAGCGCCGACTGCACAATCTCGCCCGCATCACCAGTTTTTTCCTGGAGAATTTTTCATGAACCGCAGACAACTTTCCCGCCTTGTCCTGGGTCTGGGCCTGGCCGGCGCGCTGGCCGCACCCGCCTTCGCCCAAAACTTCCCGAGCAAGCCCATCCGCATCGTGGTGCCCTTCGGTGCCGGCGGCGTGGCCGATCTCACGGCCCGCACGGTGGCCACCAAGATGGCCGAGGGCCTGGGTCAGTCGGTCGTCATCGAGAACAGGCCTGGCGCCGGTGGCGTGGTGGCCGGTGACACGGTCGCCAAGGCCGACCCGGATGGACACACGCTGCTCCTCATGTCCAACGGCACGGCTGTCAGCGCCGGCCTCTTCAAGTCCTTGCCTTTCGATCCGGTGAAGGACTTCACGCCGATCTCGACCCTGGGCTTTTTTGACATCGCCATCATTGCCCCGGCCAATTCGCGCTTCAAGACATTGCAGGAGCTGGTGGCCTTTGCCAAGGCCAACCCGGGCAAGCTCAACATCGGCAGCATCAACATCGGCAGCACGCAGAACTTGGCGGCCGAGCTGTTCAAAACGTCGGCCGGCATCGACGCGCAGATCGTGCCTTTCAACGGCACGCCTGCCGTCATCACGGCGCTGCGTGGCGGTCAGGTGGATGTGGCCGTGGAGATCCTCGGTCCCATGATGTCGCAGATCCGTTCCGACGCCGTGCGCGCTCTGGCCGTGACGGGCGACAAGCGCGCGGCCGTGCTGCCCGAGGTTCCTACCGCCAGGGAAGCCGGTGTCGCCAACTTCAGCGCGTCGAGCTGGAATGGCCTGGCCGCGCCTGCCAAGACACCCAGGGCCGTGATCGAGCGCCTTCAAAGGGAAATCACCCTCGCGGTGAATTCGCCTGACGTGAAGAAAAAGCTCGCCGACCTGAACGTGGATGCGCAGGCCAGCTCGCCGGAACAGACCTCGGCGCTGCTGGCCAGCGAGATCAAGCGCTGGGGCGAAGTGATCGTTCGCGCCAAGATCCCGCAGCAGTGAACGCCTGGCCCGGCAGACCGTCCATCAAGCGGCGGCCAGCCGGGTCGCCAGTTGCCGGATCAGCTCCTGGGTGGACTGCTGTGTCAGTGTGGTCGGGCGCTGTGAGCTCACGGCCATCGCAACCCCGCTGCGCAGGCGCGGCGAGCCGATGGGCCGCACCGTAAAAGCCCGGGGCTGGCCCGAATTGCGCACCGCGTGTCCGGCCAGCACGGCGCTGCCGGCGCCGTCGGCCACCAGCTCCAGGATGGAGGCCACGCTGTCTACTTCGAGCGCGATGCGGGGCTTCAGACCCAGGGCAGCCAGCTCACCATCGACCTGCAGCCGAATCGCGTTCGGGCGGCTGGGAATCACCAGGGGCACGTCGGCAAGCGCCCGCAGCGGCACGGCGCGCGCGGCGGTGCTGCGCCCGCCCTGGGCCGCTTGCACGAGGAACAGATCTTCCTGAAAGAGGGGCGTGAGCTCGACGTCGGGTGAGGGGGCCGCGTTGTAGAGCAGCGCAATGTCCAGGCGGCCGCTGGAAAGCGATTCCAGCATTGCCGTTGAGAGGCCTTCCGTCAGCGAGAGCGTGGCCTGCGGCATGGTCTGGCGAAAAGCATGGATCAGCGGCACCGCCATCATGCGGGCGATGGTGGGCGGCAGGCCCACCGCCACCCGACCGGCCAGGGCGCCCCGCACACGCCCGAGCTCCTCACGCGCGCGCTCGACCTGATGCAGGATGCCGCGCCCGTGCTCGAGCAGCAGCTTGCCGGCCTCGGTGGGCTGCGCGCCCCGGCCATTGCGGATCAGCAGGTTCTGCCGCAGCTCCACCTCCAGCAGACGCACTTGGCGGCTGAGCGCCGGTTGCGCCACGTCCAGGGCCGTGGCGGCGCGGGTGAAGCTGCCCAGCTCGGCCACGCGCACGAAGTACTCGATCTGTTTGAGGTCCATGGACTGCGGTTCAGTGAATAACCTGCCATCTATTATGCGTTTTTGTTATAGCTGTTAGTGGCCCCGCCTCCTAGGCTGCCCGGTGGGTGGACCGGACAATGGCGGGCATGAGTTCTTCCAGCATCAACGCCGCCAGCACAGCCCTGCGCGGCATTTCATCCATGGCCACCCGCCTGCTGCTTGCGGAGCTTGCGGCCGATTGGCAGGCCCGCACCGGCCAGGTGGTCGAGATCGAGTCGGTCGGCGGTGTCGATGCCGCCCGTCGCGTGCAGGCCGGCGAGGCCTTCGACCTGGTGTTCCTCGCGGCCGACGCCCTGGCCAAGCTCGAGGCGGCTGCCTGCATTGAGCCAGGCACGCGTGTGAACCTGGCCGTCTCCGGCACCTCGGTGACGGTGCCGGCCGGCGCGGCCTTGCCTGACATTGGCAGCGAAGACGCCGTGCGCGAGGCCGTGCTGGCTGCGCCCAGCCTGAGCTATTCCACCGGCCCCAGCGGCGTGGCCCTCTCGCGCCTCTTTGAGCGCTGGGGCATTGCCGAGCAGATTCAAAGCCGCATCGTCACCCCGCCACCGGGCACCCCAGTGGGCTCGCTCGTGGCGCAGGGTCAAGTGGCCTTGGGCTTTCAGCAGCTGAGCGAACTGATCCATGTACCAGGCATCACCATCGTCGGCCCGCTGCCGAGTGCCATCGCGATTGACACCGTTTTTGCCGGCGCGGTCCGCCAAGGCGCTGCACACCCGGCGCAAGCCCGCACGCTGCTGGCCTTCATGGCCTCGCCCGAGGCGGCGGCGGCCAAGCGCCGCCAGGGCATGCAGCCCGTCTGAATTCACCCCTTTCCAAGGAGCTACCCATGATCATTGATTGCCACGGCCACTTCACCACGGCCCCCAAGGCGCTGGAAGACTGGCGCAACCAGCAGATCGCCGGCATCAAGGACCCCTCGGTCATGCCCCGCGCCGCTGACCTGAAGATCAGCGACGACGACCTGCGCGAAGCCATCGAGACCAACCAGCTCAAGCTCATGAAAGAGCGCGGCAGCGACCTCACGCTGTTCTCGCCACGCGCGAGCTTCATGGCGCATCACATCGGCGACTTCCAGGTCTCCTCCACCTGGGCGGCCATTTGCAATGAGCTGGTCTTCCGTGTGAGCCAGCTGTTTCCCCAGCACTTTGTGCCCGTGGCCATGCTGCCGCAGTCACCCGGCGTGGACCCGGCCACCTGCATTGCCGAGCTGGAGAAGTGCGTCAAGGAATACGGCGCCGTCGGCATCAACCTCAACCCCGACCCCTCTGGCGGCCACTGGACCAGCCCGCCGCTGACCGACAAGCACTGGTACCCCATCTACGAGAAGATGGTCGAGTACGACCTGCCGGCCATGATCCATGTGAGCACGTCCTGCAACGCTTGCTTTCACACCACGGGCGCGCACTACCTCAATGCCGATACCACGGCCTTCATGCAGGTGGTGCAGGGCGACCTGTTCAAGGACTTCCCCACGCTCAAGTTCCTCATTCCGCACGGCGGCGGCGCGGTGCCCTATCATTGGGGACGCTATCGCGGGCTGGCCGACATGTTGAAAAAGCCCGATCTGTCAGGCCATCTGATGAACAACGTGTTTTTCGACACCTGCGTCTACCACCAGCCGGGCATTGATTTGCTCAACACCGTGATCCCGGTCAAGAACGTGCTGTTTGCGTCGGAGATGATTGGCGCCGTGCGCGGCATCGACCCGACCACCGGCCAC
>CANGYC010000104.1 GCA_947457975.1 Comamonadaceae bacterium
CCTTGCTGGTAGCAGGTTTCTACTTTGGGTGGGGCCCGAGCCTGCTGGTCACCGCGGCGGGGGCGGTGTTGGGCACCTTCTTCAGCCTAGGTGGGCCAGAAGGAGCACCACACAGAACCTTCGGTGCCGGCATCTTCATCATGATGGGGCTGTTCGTGAGCACTGCCTCGTGGCTGCTCGAGCGCAGCAAGGCACTCGCCGCCCAGGCCAATCAGCGGGCGACCCAGGCCAACCTGCACAAGGACCGCTTCCTGGCGGTGCTGGGGCATGAGTTGCGCAATCCCTTGAACGGCATTGCCCTCGGGGCCGAGATCCTAGAGCGGCAGTCGGTGGGCAACCCAAAGCACTCGGACCTGGCCCAGATGATCCTGCGCCAGGCCCGGCTGATGCAAAAACTCATCGACGACATGCTCGAGATCTCCCGAATCGAGCAAGGCAAGGTGAAGCTGGTTTGTACCGAGGTGCAGTTGCAGGAAGTGATAGCCACCTGCGTGGAGCAGCAGGTCGCAGCCATTCAGAAAAACGCTCAGACGCTCCAGCTGCACCTGCCACCGGCGCCGGTGGTGGTGTGGGGCGATCAACCCAGGCTGATCCAGGTCTTGGCCAACCTGCTGACCAACGCGAGCAAGTACAGTGGGCCCCACAGCCACATCGACGTGCTGCTGAGCCAGGGCACGCAGGTGGAGCTGGTGGTCAAAGACAATGGCCGAGGTATCGCCGCGGACAAGCTGCCGCTGCTGTTCGAGCCCTTCATGCAGATCAATCCGGCCAGCGAGCATGCCGAAGGGGGCCTGGGCCTGGGCCTGCCCACAGCCAAACGCCTGGCCGAGCTGCATGGGGGCACACTGCAGGCCTTCAGCCCCGGCCCAGGCCAGGGGGCCGCCTTCACCCTGCGCCTGCCGCTGCGGGGCGCTCCATTGCTCGGCCCCAGCCAGGCTTGAACCTTCAGGGCCGGCAAGAAGCATCGGACATATCGTCCGACTTGCGCGATCAGGCATTGCGTTGCATGCTCTAACAAGCGGCCGGCAGCGCAACAATGGCCTGGCACGCTCACTCAATGCAAGGACTCGCCATGCCCAACGACCTGCTTCGCCGCATGCAGCGCCTGCTGCTGGTGCTTCTGGCCTCCTTGATGGGGGCCACAGGAGCCGTACACGCACAGGCCGTGGCCCCAAGCTCAGACCCCGATGCGCTGAGCCGCGCCAGCGCGTCCGTGGTAGGGGTCCGTGTGACCGCCACCGAGGGCGCCCGCTCGATTGCCACGCTGGGCCAGGAGCGCGCCGGCTCGGGCGTGGTGATCGGCCCCGACGGCCTGGTGCTGACCATCGGCTACCTGATCCTGGAGGCCCAGGACATCCGCATCATCACGCAGGACCACAAGACCCTGCCGGCAGTGAGCGTGGCCTACGACCTGGCCACGGGCTTTGGCCTGATCAAGCCCATCCTGCCCTGGCGCGACGCCCCCGTGGTGCCCCTGGGCAGCGAGTCCAGCCTGAAGGCCGGTGAGGCCCTCATGGCCGCCGTGGGCAGCACCACCGAAGGCGGCGATGCCAATGTGAGCCTCACGCAGCTGGTGAGCAAGCGCGCCTTCTCGGGCACCTGGGAATACCACGTTGACCAGGCCCTGTTCACCAGCCCACCCGTGATGGCCGGACGCGGCAACCACAGCGGTGCGGGCCTGTTCAACCAGCGTGGCGAGCTGGTGGGCATCGGCTCCCTGTTGGTGATGGATGCGGCTGGCGGCAACCGGCGTCTGCCGGGCAATATGTTCGTGCCGGTCGACCTGCTCAAGCCCATCCTGGGCGAACTCAGGCAAACGGGCAGCAGCCACTTGAGCCGTCGGCCCTGGCTGGGTCTGAACTCAGCGGCGCAAGACGGACGCATCCAGATTCTGCGGGTCAATGAAGACAGCCCGGCTGAAGAAGCCGGTCTCAAGCGCGGCGATGTGGTGCTGGCGGTGGACGGCGACCAGGTCGCCTCGCTTGAAGCGTTCTACAAAAAAGTCTGGGCGCGTGAGACGCCCGAGACGCCCGTGCGCTTGACGGTGCTGCAGGGCGCCGAGCTCAAGACCGTGACCGTGCGGCCACGCAACCGGCTGCTGAGCTTGCGCAAGCCCGCGGGCATCTGAGCGCTGGTCTTTAGCGCAGGCCCTCGGCCACCGTGGGGTAACGCAGCCGCAGGCGCAACTCGCGCTTGAGCCGCTGGTTGTCCAGGCGCCGCGACTCCCCCATGAAACTGAGCAACATCAGCGGCAACTGCTGTGTGGCCACATCGCGCGCCAGGCGCGGCGGGCGGGGCAGGCCATAGAGATCGGCGGCCAGGTCGAAGTAGTCGCCCATCTTGAGTTCGGTGTCGTCGCTGGCATGCGTGATGCGCTGGGGCTGGCCCCGCCAGAGCGCGGCTACGCAAGCACGGGCCAGGTCGTCGGCATGCACATGGTTGGTGTACACATCGTCCTCGGGCCGCAGCACCGGTGTGCCCTTGAGCAGGCGTGTGCGCGGTGTGCCGCCTTCACGGTCTGGTGCATAGATGCCCGGAATGCGCAGGATATGCACCACCGTGCCGCTGCTGCGGCCCAGAAAGCGCAGTTGTTGCTCGGCATCCACCCGCCGCTGGGCACGTGGCGTGGCGGGCTGGGGGGCGCGGGTTTCATCGATGCGCTCGCCCTGGCAATCGCCGTACACGCCGCTGGTCGAGCCGTACACCAGGGCCTGCGCTGGCGAGCGGCGGGCCAGCGCCTGGCGCAGGGCACGGGTGCGCGGGTCGAGCCGCCAGTCGGCCAGGCCCTCGCTGGGCGGCGGTGCCAGGTGCAGCACGCGCGTGCCCAGGCCCGCCAGGCGGCGCAGGGTGGCGGCCTGGTCCAGGTTGCCCACCAGCGGGGTCAAGCCTTGCGCACGCAAGGCCTGAACGCGTTCGGGTGAAGAGGTGAGCGCCAGCACCCGCACGCGCGGTGGCAGGGCCGCAGCCACACGCATGCCCACATCGCCACAGCCCACGATGAGCACGCGCTGGCGGCGAAAGCGAGAGGGCAAGGCACCGGGGCGCGCAGCCTGCAGGTTGGGATGCGGGCTGGGCGCGGGGCGGGAGAAAGGCCTTGGGATTGAGGGCAAAATCGTTGTTTGGCCAGCACGGCTTGCGCAGCTGGCTCGGTGGTCTGATAAAAACATCTCGAGGATACCAACATGAGCTTCCACGTGAAGGTCGAGCCCAGTGGGCGCACATTCACCGCCAATGAGGGCGAAACCCTGCTGGCCGCCGCCATCCGCCAGGGCATCGGCATGCCCTACGGCTGCAAGGACGGCGCCTGCGGCTCCTGCAAATGCAAAAAGCTCGAAGGCAGCGTGTCGCATGGCGCCCACCAGTCCAAGGCCCTAAGCGCCGAGGAAGAGGAAAACGGCTATGTGCTCACCTGCTGCGGCGTGGCTCAAAGCGACGTGGTGCTGGAGTCGCGCCAGGTCACGGACGAAGGCGCTTTCCCCATCCGAAAGATGCCCGCCCGCGTGAGCAGCCTGCAAAAGGTCTCGCACGATGTGATGCTCATGACCCTGCAACTGCCGGCCAACGAGGTGTTCAAGTACCACGCGGGTCAGTACGTCGAATTCCTGCTGCGCGATGGCAGCCGCCGCAGCTACTCCATGGCCAACGCACCGCACACGCAGGTCGACAAACCCGGGCTGGAACTGCACCTGCGGCACATGCCGGGCGGCAAGTTCACCGACCAGGTGTTCAGCACCCTCAAAGAAAAAGACATTCTGCGCATCGAGGGGCCTTACGGCAGCTTCTTCCTGCGCGAAGAGAGCGCCAAGCCCCTGGTGCTGCTGGCCTCAGGCACGGGCTTTGCACCCATCAAGGCGCTCATCGAGCACATGCAGGTGAAGAACATCCGCCGCCCGGCCGTGCTGTACTGGGGCGGCCGCCGTCCGGCCGACCTCTACATGAGCGACTGGATCCAGGCCCAGTGCGCCGAGATGCCGCAGCTGCGCTACGTGCCCGTGGTCTCGAACGCGCTGCCGGAAGACCAGTGGACAGGCCGCACAGGCTTTGTGCACCAGGCGGTGCTCGAGGACCTGCCCGACCTCTCGGGCCACCAGGTGTATGCCTGCGGCGCGCCCATCGTGGTGGAGTCGGCCCGCAGCGACTACACGGCCAAGGCGGGCCTGCCTGAAGACGAGTTCTTCGCCGATTCCTTCACCACCGAGGCCGACAAGGCCCAGGCCTGAAGCCCGTCGCATGCGCATGGGCCACCACAGCCTCTCACGCCGCCACTGGCTGGCACTGGCCGGCGCCCTGCCCCTGGCGGCGGGCCCCGCACGGGCCCAGGCCAGGCCGCTGCGCCTGATCGTGCCCTACGCGCCGGGCGGACCGATTGACGTCACGGCGCGTCTGCTGGCCGAACGCGTGCAGGCGAGCCTCGGGCCGGTGATCGTGGAGAACCGGCCGGGCGGTGGCGGCAACATCGGGGCCGATGCCATTGCCAAGGCCGCGCCCGATGGCCTGACCATCGGCATCGCGGCCGTGGCCACGCATGCCATCAACCCCTGGCTCTACAGCCGCATGCCCTACCAGGCGGCCACGGATTTCACCCCCATCACGCAGATACTGCGCGTGCCCAATGTGCTGGTGATGAACACCGAGGTGGCCGAGCGCCTGAAGATTGCCACGCTGGCTGATCTGATCCGCCACGCCAAAGCACACCCTGGGCGCCTGAATTACGGCAGTGGTGGCAATGGCAGCGCCGGGCACCTGGCCGGCGAGATGTTCAAGAAGGCCGCCGGCATCTTCGCGGTGCACATCCCCTACCACGGCGGCAACCCGGCGCAGCTGGCGCTGCTGGCCGGTCAGGTGGACTTCAACTTCGACAACCTCGCCACGGCCTCGGCCAACATCCGGGCCGGCAAGCTCAAGGCCCTGGCCGTGACCACGGCGCAGCGCAGCAGCCTCATGCCCGAGGTGCCCGCAGTGGCAGAGACGCTCAAAGGGTTCGAAGTGGACACCTGGTGGGGCTTGGTGGGTCCGGCGCAGCTGCCCCGTGAGCTGGTGCAGCGCCTACACCAGGCCTTTGCAGGGGCCCTGCAGCAGCCCGAAGTGAAAAGCCGCTTCGCCCAGCTCATGGCCGAGCCGGTGGGTAACACGCCCGAGCAGTTCGGCGAGTTCATGAAGAAGGAACTGGCCAAGTACGAAAAGCTCGTCCAGGCCTCGGGCGCGAAGGTGGATTGAAGGGCTGGGCGATCCCCGCCTCACTCACCCAGATAGGCCGCCCGTACGCGCGGATCGACCAACAGGTCCCGAGCCGGACCGTCCATGGTCAGCAGTCCCGACTCCATCACATAGCCCCGGTCGGCCAGGCCCAGGGCGCGGCTGGCGTTCTGCTCGACCAAGAGCACCGTCACGCCCTGGGCGTGCACGTCTTTGACCACCTCGAAGATCTTGTCGACCATGATGGGCGACAGCCCCATGGACGGCTCGTCGAGCAGCAGCACGCGGGGGCGGCTCATGAGGGCGCGGCCCATGGCCAGCATCTGCTGCTCGCCACCGGACATGGTGCCAGCCAGCTGGTCACGCCGCTCCTTCAGGCGTGGGAACAGGGCGAACATGCGGTCCATGTCCTGGGATATGGCAGCCTTGTCCGAGCGGAGGTAGGCGCCCATCAACAGGTTTTCGGTGATGGTCATGCGCGTGAACACGCCGCGGCCCTCGGGCACCATGGCCAGGCCATCCTTGACCAGGTCCCAGGCGCCGCGTCCGCGGATGCTGCGGCCCAGGTAAGCGATCTCGCCGTCCACCAGGGGGAGCGAACCGGTGATGGCCTTCATGGTGGTGGTCTTGCCCGCGCCGTTGGAGCCGATCAGCGTGACCAGCTCGCCCTCGCGCACCTCCAGGTCCAGGCCCTTGACGGCCTGGATGCCGCCATAGGCCACTTTCAAGCCCTGCACTTTCAAGAGGATCTCTGCCATCTCAGTGGCCTCCCGTGCCCAGATAGGCCTCAATGACTTTCGAGTCCTTCTGCACCTGCGCCGGCAGCCCTTCGGCAATCTGCTTGCCATAGTCCAGCACCGTGACGCGGTCGCACAGGCCCATGACCAGCTTGACGTCGTGCTCAATGAGCAAGATGGTGCGCTGGTCGCGCCGGATGCGGTCAATCAGTTCGCGCAGCTGCATTTTTTCGGTGGCGTTCATGCCAGCGGCCGGCTCGTCCAGGGCGATCAGCTGCGGGTCGGTGGCCAGCGCCCGAGCAATTTCCAGACGGCGCTGGTCGCCATAGCTCAACGTGCGGGCCTTGTAGTCGGCGTAGCGGGCAATGCCCACGTAGTCGAGCAACTCGCGAGCGCGCTCGGCAATGGCCTGCTCCTCGGCCTGAAATCCACGCGTGCGGAAGATGGCGCCCAACAGGCCAGACTGCGTGCGCACATGGCGGCCCACCATCACGTTTTCCAGCGCGCTCATGTCGGCGAAGAGGCGAATGTTCTGGAAAGTGCGGGCGATGCCGGCCTTGGCCACCTCATGCACCGCCGTGGGCGTGTAGGGCTGACCGGCCAGCACGAAGCGCCCGCTGTCGGGCGTGTACAGACCCGTGAGCACATTGAAAAAAGTGGTCTTGCCCGCGCCGTTGGGCCCGATCAGTCCATAGACCTGGCCGCGTTCGATGCGGATGCCCACATCCGAGAGGGCCTGAAGGCCACCAAAGCGCTTGGAGACGCCGCTGACATCGAGGATGGTGTCCGTCATGTCAGCCTTCCTTACGGGTCGGGGCCAGGCTCTGGCCGTGCTCGGGTGCGGGCCACAGGCCGCGCGGGCGCATGAGCATGATGACGATCATGGCCAGCGCAATCAGCAGCTGCCGCAGGATGGCGGCATCGAGGCGGCCATCGGTCATGGCCTGGAGCGGCCCGGCGACATGGCGCAGCACCTCGGGCAAGGCCGCCAGCAACAGCGCGCCCAGGATCACGCCGGGCAGGTGGCCGATGCCGCCAAGCACCACCATGGCCACGATCATCACCGACTCCATGAGGCTGAAGGACTCGGGCGAGACAAAGCCCTGGAAGGCCGCGAACATGGCGCCCGAGACACCGCCGAAGGTGGCGCCCATGCCAAAGGCCAGGAGCTTCAGGTTGCGGGTGTTCAGGCCCATGGCCTTGGCCGCGATTTCATCCTCACGAATGGCCATCCAGGCCCGGCCGATGCGCGAGCGCTCCAGGCGATGGCAGATCACCACCGACACCACCACCAGCGCCAGGAACAGGTAGTAGTACAGGCTCACCGAGGCAATCTCGAAGCCGAACACCTCCAGGGGGCGGTTCATCTTCACGCCGAAGAAGGTGATGCCGTCAATCTGGCTGATGCCCTTGGGGCCGTTGGTCAGGTTGATGGGCCGGTCCAGGTTGTTGAGGAAGACGCGGATGATCTCGCCAAAACCCAGGGTCACGATGGCCAGGTAGTCGCCGCGCAGCTTGAGCGTGGGCGCACCCAGCAGCACGCCAAACACCGCCGCCAGCAGGGCCGACAGCGGAATCACGGCCCAGATGGGCAGGTGCAGACCGTCTGGGAAAGTGGCGGCAATCCAGGGAAAGGCCTCGGCCAGGTGGGGCGAAGCCAGCAGCGCAAACAGGTAACCGCCCACGGCGAAGAAGGCCACGTAGCCCAGGTCCAGCAGGCCGGCGTAGCCCACCACGATGTTCAGGCCCAGGGCCAGCAGCACATAGAGCAGCGCCATGTCGATGATGCGCACCCAGGCATTGCCGAAGGGCTGCAGCAGCAGCGGCAGCACCAGCAGCG
>CANGYC010000105.1 GCA_947457975.1 Comamonadaceae bacterium
AGGCGCGCACGCATCTCCTCCGGTGTGGCCAGGGCCACCGTCTTCACGGGCAAAGAATCGCTGAGGTCGTTCATGGTGTCGGGTCGTTCAACAAGGGGCGGGGCCAGGCCGGGGTAGGCGCCGGGGGCAGACGCCTGTGCAGCATGCAGCTCGGCTTGCGCCGGGGAGCTTGGACGGCAGTGTCAGAACTTGTCCACGGAGCGGTCAAGTTGATTTCTCGAATGAGCTGATTTGCATTAACGATGAGAGGCTGCACCGCTCAGGTCGGCTGCGGCTGCACGTCCACGGCCAGGGCGTCATCGGGCGGCTGGTCGCTGGCCAGGGCCTGCTGCACCTGGGGGCGCGCCCAGGCCGCCGAGAGCATGCGGATGAACTCGCAGGCGTAATCGCGCAGGTACTGGTGGCGCTGCAGCCAGAGGTAACTCACGGCGGGCGGGAACAGGTGGCGCGCGGGGATGCTGCGCAGGCCAGCGTCGCGCTTGGCGTCGAAGGCCCACTCGGGCAAGGTGGCGATGCCCATGCCCGAGGCGACGAAGGCCTTGATGACATCGGCATCGGTGGCACTGAGCACCACCTGAGGCTGGATGCGCTCCTGCGCGAAGGCCTGCATGATGGCCACGCCGCCGGCAAAGGAGGCGTCCAGCGTGATCATGGGATAGGCCGCCAGGGCCTGGTGGGTCAGGCGCCGCTTTTTCAGCAGCGCATGGTCCTCGGGCACCAGCACGCAGCGCCAGATGCGCAGGCAGGGCAGGCGGGCCAGGTCGGGCGTGGCCACGGTGGGTCGGGTGCACAGGCCCAGGTCGGCCTCGCCGGCCTGGACCAGCTGCATGATCTGGTCCGGGTTGCCCTGGCGCAGGCTCAGGTTCACGCCCGGGAACAGGGCTTGGAAGCGCTGCACGATGGGAATGAGGAGGTAGCGCGCATGGGCGTGGGTGGTGGCGATCACCAGCGAGCCCCGCTGCGGATCGACCGACTCCTCGCCCACCCGACGCAGGTTGTCGAGCTCGCGCAGCACCCGCCGGGCGATGGCCACGGCCTGCTCGCCGGGCTCGGTGAGCGCGGTGATGCGGTTGCCCTCCCTCACCAGCAGCTCTGTACGCAGCTCCTGCTCCAGCAGGCGGATCTGCTTGCTGATGCCGGGCTGCGAGGTGTGCAAGGCCTCGGCCGCCCGCGACAGGTTCAGGCCGCGTTCGGCCACTTCGGTGAGGTAGCGCAGTTGCTGCAGATTCATGGGGCGCGTTTCTCCATACCCCAAAGTTATAGCTATCAAACCAACAATTCCTATACGTACTGACCCGGCCTGCCTAGACTGCGCCGCATCACCCGCCCCAGAGCGGGCCGGAGGAGAGACAGCGCATGGACAGGAAATCACTGGGCGCCACGGCACTGCAGGTCTCGGCCCTGAGCCTGGGGCACAGCATGGGCGCGCAGGACTTCAGCGAGGCGGGGCAGCGGCAATTCCATGCACTGATTGCCCGCTCGCTGGACCTGGGCCTGAACTTCTTTGACAGCTCAGACGCCTACTGGGACGGCCGCCACGAAACCTGGCTGGGCCAGGCCCTGGCCGGGCGCCGCCACGAGGCGGTGATCACCTCCAAATTCGGTAACCTCACCCTGCCCGATGGCCGCAAGGCTACCAATGGCCGGCCCGAGTACGCCATCGCCTGCTGCGAGGCCAGCCTCAAGCGCCTGGGCACCGACGTGATCGACCTGTACTACCTGCACCGGGTCGATCCAAAAGTGCCCATTGAGGACACCGTGGGGGCCATGGCTCGCTTGGTAGAGCAAGGCAAGGTGCGGCACATCGGCCTGTGCGAAGCTGGCCCGGCCACGCTGGAGCGGGCGCATCGGGTGCACCCGGTCACCGCCCTGCAGACCGAGTACTCGCTCTGGTGCCGCCACGCCGCCGAGCCCATGCTCGCCCTGTGCCGCCGGCTGGGCATCGGCCTGGTCGGCTACTCGCCGCTGGGCCGGGGCCTGCTGACGGGGACCATCCAGCGCCACGACGACCTCGCCCCCGGAGACCGCCGGCGCATCCACCCCCGCTTCAAGGACGAGCACCTGGCGCGCAACCTGGTGCTGGTGCAAGGCCTGGACGCCATGGCCCAGGCCATAGGCCTGAGCACCGCCCAACTGGCGCTGGCGTGGGCGAGTTCCCAGGGCCCGGACATCGTGCCGCTGACCGGCACCCAGCGCATCGAGTACCTCGAACACAGCGTGGCTGCCAGCCAGGTGCAGCTGAGCGCCGCCCAGAGGGCCGAGCTCGAAGCCCTGTTTTCCCCCGAAGCCTGCGCGGGCGAGCGCTACCCGGTGGAGATGCTCAAGGACCTGGGCATCTGATGCCCCGAAAGAAAACGGGAAAGAAAACGGGGTCTGACCCCAATTAAATGACCCCAATTAAAGGAGAAAGGCCATGGCCAAAGATGCGTTGATGGAATCGGCGATGTCGCACTGGGCGCCGCGCATGGTGTCCAACGGGGTGATGCTGACAGACTTCCAGGAGGTGACCGCCTCGGTGGACCGCTGGCAGGACTGGTGCAGCGCCTGGAGCCGGCGGGCGGCGGTGCACGAAGACCTGGGCTGCGAGGCGCTGGCCCAGGACTTCAAGCTCACGGGGGCCGAGCACCTCAGCCGCGCGGCGGTGTACTACCACTTCGCCAAGTTCCTGTTCGTGCACGACCTGGAGCAGATGCGCGCCGCGCACATGAAGGCGGTGGCTTGCAAGCAGCTGGCCCTGCCGCACCTGCGCCCGCCCGCCGAGCGCGTGGCCATCCCCTACCGCGGCCAGCTCCTAGCGGGCTTTTTGCGACTGCCGTCCGGTGCGAGCCGGCCGCCCATCATGGTCATGGTGCCAGGCCTGGACTCGGCCAAGGAGGAACTGGAGGCCTACGAGATTCCCTTCCTGCAGCGCGGCATCGCCACGCTCATGGTCGACGGCCCCGGCCAGGGAGAGGCCGAGTACACGCTGCCCATCCAGGGCAACTACGAAGAGCCGGTGGCGGCCATGGTGGACTGGCTGATGGCCCGGCAGGATGTGGACACCAGCCGCATCGGCCTGTGGGGCGTGAGCCTGGGCGGCTACTACGCCACGCGCGCAGCCGCCTTCGAAAAGCGCATCAAGGCCTGCATCGGCCTGGCCGGCCCCTATGACTTCTCGGACAACTGGGACAAGATGCCCGAACTCACGCGGGAGGCCTTCCGTGTGCGTGCCCATTGCAAGACAGACGACGAGGCACGCCAGCAGGCAGCCACCCTGAGCATGAAGAACGGGGTGGCGCAGCAGATCAGCTGCCCGCTGTTCCTGGTGACGGGCAAGCAAGACCGCATCGTGCCCTGGCAGGACACCCAGCGCGTGGCGCAGGAGGCAAGCGGCCCCGTCAAGCTGCTGATCGTCGAGGACGGCAACCACATCGCCAACAACCGGCCCTACCGCTGGCGCCAGCTCAGCGCGGACTGGATGGCCGAGCAACTCGGCCTGCCCCGCCAGTGAGATCCAAACGTTTTTCCAATTAACAGGAGACCACCATGACCCACCTTGTTCCGCCTTCCCGCCGCCATGCCCTGCAAACCTTGGCGAGCCTCGTGGCCGCCGGCCTGCTGCCTGCAGCCCAGGCGCAGAGCTTTCCCAACCGTACGGTCCGGCTGATTTCTGGCGCCACCGCCGGCAGCGCGTCGGACATCATTGCCCGCGCCGTGGCCGAGAAGATCCAGGCCGAGCTCGGCCAACCGGTGGTGGTGGAGAACCGGCTGGGCGCCTCGGGCACCATCGCGGTCCAGTCCGTGCTGGCCGCGCCTGCGGACGGCCACACCGTGTCCATCTACACCGCCGCGCACACCGTGGTGCCGCTGCTCACCAAGGTAGCCTACGACCCGCTCAAGGACATCTCGGGCGTGATTCCACTGGCGGTGGTGCCCAATGTGCTGGTGGTGGCGCCCAGCAAGGGCTTCAAGACCGTGCAGGACCTGGTGGCCGCCGCGAAGGCCAAGCCAGGGTCACTGAACTACGCCTCGGTGGGTGCGGGAACGGCCACTTCCATGAGCGCCGAAAAGTTCCGCGCTGCCACCGGCATCGACGCGGTACACGTGCCTTTCAAGGGCTCGCCGGAGGCGATCAACGAAACCCTCGCCGGCCGCGTCGACTTCTTCTTCGCGCCCCTGGTCTCGGCCCTGCCCATGATCAAGGCCGGTCGCCTGCAGGCCCTGGCCGTGGCCACGCAAAAACGCTCGGCGCAGCTGCCCGAGGTGCCCACACTGGCCGAGGCCGGCATTGCCAAGGCCGAGTACCTGTTCTGGATCGGCATGCTGGTGCCCGTCAAGACGCCGCGCGAGGTGGTCAATAGGCTCCACCAGGCCACGCTCAAGGCCCTGGGCACGCCCGAGGTCAAGGAGCGGCTGGCCACGCAAGGGGCTGAGGCCCTGCCGCTGAGTCCGGAACAGTTCGACGCCATGATCCGCGAGGAATTGGTGGCCAACGCCGCCATCATCAAGGCAGCGGGCATCAAGATCGATTGAAAAACCGGCGGCTCAGGCCAGGCGGCCGCTGTGCGCGCCGGCCTGCGCCAGCCAGTCAGCATCGGCGGCCAGCGCCAGGGCGGCCTGCAGCGCGCGAGATGGCTGAACCTGCCGGCTGACCGCAAAGGCCAGCGGCGTGCACATCACCGGCTCGACCAGGGGCAGGGCCTCGAGCTCGCCCTGGTGGCGCAGTGCCCCCACCAGCGCCCCGGGCAGCACGCTGGCCAGCTGGCCGGCCTGCACGGTGAGCGTGAGGGTGAGCACGGAGTTGGTTTCCATCACGGGCTTGACGGGCACGCCCGCACGCGCAAAGGCGCTGTCGACCAGGCTTCTGTTGTGCATGTCCGGCGTGAGCAGGCACAGCGGCAGGCGCGCGGCCTCGGCCCAGGTGAGCGCCTCACCCATCTGCAATTGGGCGGCCGGTCGGGGGGCGCGGCGCACCAGGAAGTAATGCTCCTCGTACTGCGGCAGCAGGCTCAGGCGCGCCGCGGCCTGGGGCAGGGACCAGCGCTCGGCAAAGCCCAGGCCCAGGTCCAGTGCCAGGCTATCGAGTCCCTCTTCGATTTCACGCGAGCTGAGCGAACGCACCACCGGAGCGATGCCCGGGTGGCGGCCCTGCAGTTGCACGGCAAAGCGCGCGGCCATGGGCACGGCCGTGGGCACCACGCCGATGTGCAGCGCGCCCTGGGGCTGCTTGGCCGAGGCGGCCAGGTCCTGCACCAGGCGGGCATGCTCATGCAGCATGAGCTGAGCGGTTTTGAGAATACGCTCGCCTTCGGCGGTGAGCCCCGCGTAGGTGCGGCCGCGCTTGACGATGGGGGTACCGAACTCCTCCTCCAGGCCGCGCAAGGCGTTTGAGAGCGTCGGCTGTGTGACGTGGCAGGCCTGGGCTGCGCGTGCAAAGTGCCGGTGCTCGTTCAGGGCCACCAGGTAGCGCAGCGCGGCCAGGCTGGTCATGGGCTCAGGTGTTCTTGGAGATGCTGATGGTGGGGAACTTGGCTGAATAATCCTTGGCCTTCTCGGCCACCTTCACCGCCACCTTGCGCGCCACGTCCTTGTAGAGGCGAGCCACTTCGCCGTCGGGGTCGGCCACCACGGTGGGCCGGCCGCTGTCGGCCTGCAGGCGGATATGAATGTCAAGGGGCAGCGCGCCAAGGTACTCCATGCCGTAGTCGCTGGCCATCTTCTGGCCGCCGCCCTCGCCAAAAATGTGCTCGGCATGCCCGCACTGCGAGCACACGTGCACCGCCATGTTTTCCACGATGCCCAGGATGGGCACGCCCACCTTCTCGAACATCTTGATGCCCTTGCGTGCATCGAGCAGGGCAATGTCCTGCGGGGTGGTGACGATGACGGCACCCGTCATGGGCACGCGCTGGCTGAGCGTGAGCTGGATGTCGCCGGTGCCTGGGGGCATGTCGACGATGAGGTAGTCCAGCTCCTTCCAGTTGGTCTGCCGCAGCAGCTGCTCCAGGGCCTGGGTGGCCATGGGGCCGCGCCAGATCATGGCCTCGTCGGGGTCGATCAGGAAACCGATGGACATGACCTGCACGCCGTAGTTCTCCAGCGGCTCCATGCTCTGGCCGTCTTCCGATTCGGGCCGGCCCTCGATGCCCATCATCATGGGCTGGCTGGGGCCGTAGATGTCGGCATCGAGCAGGCCCACGCGGGCCCCCTCGGCCGCCAGGGCCAGGGCCAGGTTCACGGCCGTGGTGCTCTTGCCCACGCCGCCCTTGCCCGAGGCCACGGCGATGATGTTCTTCACGCTGGGCAGCAGCTGGACGCCGCGCTGCACGGCATGCGAGACGACCTGGGTCGAGACAGACACGTTGACCTCAGACACGCCCCCAAGCTGGCGCACCGCCGCCGACAGCCGCTCGCGTAAGGCCGCGTGCTGGCTCTTGGCCGGGTAGCCCAGCTCCAGATCAAAGGCCACCTTGCCGCCGTCGACGCGCAGATTCTTGATGGCCTTGGCACTGACGAAATCGCGGCCAGTGTTGGGGTCGGTGACCGCCTGCAGGGCGCCGAGGACGGCCTGCGGGGTCAGGGGGGTTGTTGATGCCATGGACGGCTTCTCCAAGGAAGACACAGGGGTGTGGCGCCCGGACCGGGCAGCGAGAGCACAATGGCGGAGGAGTCTAACGCCAGCCCCGGCAAGCGGCGGGCGTGTGGGCATTGCCGCCGCATAAAATCAGTCCCTTCGCCCCGAGGCACCCTGCTCCTGGGCCGCAGCCACCCACCCCGCCCACGCCATGCCCCAGCGCCGCCTGTTCGTCACCACCGCCCTGCCGTATGCCAATGGCAACTTCCATATCGGCCACATCATGGAGTACATCCAGGCCGACATCTGGGTGCGCTTCCAGCGTATGCAGGGCCACGAGGTGAACTTCGTCTGCGCCGACGATGCGCATGGCGCGCCCATCATGATTGCGGCCGAAAAGGCCGGCAAGACGCCGCAGCAGTTCGTCGCCGACATCGCGGCCGGCCGCAAGCCCTACCTCGAGGGCTTTCACATCGCCTTCGACAACTGGCACTCCACCGACGGAGCGGAAAACCATGAGCTGGCCCGCCAGGTCTACCGCGACCTCCAAGCCGCCGGCCTGATCGAGACCCGCACCATCGAGCAGTTCTTCGACCCCGAAAAGAGCATGTTCCTGCCCGACCGCTTCATCAAGGGCGAGTGCCCCAAATGCGGCGCGAAGGATCAGTACGGCGACAACTGTGAGAGCTGCGGCGCGGTCTACGCGCCCACCGAGCTGAAGAACCCATACTCTGCCCTCTCCGGCGCCAAGCCGGTGCTGAAAAACTCGGAGCATTTCTTCTTCAAGCTCTCCGACCCACGCTGCATTGAGTTCCTCGCAAACTGGACGAATAGCGGCGCCGTGCAGCCCGAGGTGCTCAACAAGATCACCGAATGGATCGCCCCCGGCGAGGACGGCCGGCCCAAGATGGGCGACTGGGACATCTCGCGCGATGCGCCCTACTTCGGTATCGAGATTCCAGACGCACCGGGCAAGTACTTCTACGTGTGGCTGGATGCGCCCATTGGCTATCTGGCCTCGCTGAAGAATTACTTCGACAAGACCGGCCGCGACTACCAAGCCTTCATGGCCGACTCGGCCACGGAGCAATATCACTTCATCGGCAAGGACATCATCACTTTCCACACCCTGTTCTGGCCGGCCATGCTGCACTTCAGTGGCCGCAAGGTGCCCAA
>CANGYC010000106.1 GCA_947457975.1 Comamonadaceae bacterium
GCCTACCAGGCGGGCAGCCCCATCGTCAAAGCCAACGCCATTCAGGGCCCCATCCATCCGGCGCTGGGCATCGCCATGGACATGAGCATCCAGCTGCAGGCCGCCAACGGCGCGATCTGCACGCTCTCGCTGTCGTTCAACAACGACGGCCCGCTGGGCACCTTCTTCCGCTACATCGGCGACACCGCAACCTACCTCGCGCGCTATGACGACCTGTTCAGCGGCAAGGAAGAAAAAATCGATGTCTCCAAGGTGGATGTGTCCATGAACGGCATCGAGCTGCAGGACCGCGAGTTTTTCGCCGCCATCCGTGAAGGCCGCGAGCCCAACGCCAGCGTGGCCCAGGTGCTGCCTTGCTACCAGGTGCTGCACCAGCTTGAGCAGCAATTGAATAGCTGATCCACCCCTGAGGCGCTTTGCGCCTTCCCCTCGAGGGGACGACACCAGCTGCCCGGCCAAGCTGGTTCCGCGGTGTCACTGGCCTAAGATTTTTCTGGCACGAGCCTTTTCATTTTGCAAGTCCATCCCATGCAGCAACGTCAACTCGGCCCCTTCAGCGTCAGTCCCATTGGCTTGGGGCTCATGAACATCTGTCACGCCTACGGCACGCCGATTTCTGAGGCCGAGGCCGAGCGCCTGCTGCTGGCGGCGCTCGATGCGGGCGTCACACACTTCGACACGGCGGCCCTCTACGGCTTTGGTGCGAGCGAAACCTTGGTCGGCAAGTTCCTCTCCAAACACCGCGCCCGCTTCACCCTGGCCAGCAAGTGCGGCATGGCGGGCGTGCCCAACGCCGAGGGCGTGAAGGTGCGCGTGATCGATGGCCGGCCCGCCACGCTCAAGGCCGATTGTGAGAAGGCCCTCCAGCGCCTGCAGACGGACGTGATCGACCTTTACTACCTGCACCGCTGGGACAAGCAGGTGCCCGTGGAAGACAGCGTGGGCGCACTCGCAGACTTGGTGCGCGAAGGCAAGATCCGCAGCATCGGCCTGTCAGAGGTGTCGGCCGGCACGCTGCGCCGCGCACATGCGGTGCACCCGATTGCCGCGCTGCAGACCGAGTATTCGCTCTGGACGCGCAACCCCGAGATCGCGGTGCTCCAGGCCTGCCGTGAACTCGGCGTGAGCTTTGTGGCCTTCAGCCCGGTGGCGCGTGGTTTTCTGAGCGGTCCGCTGGACGTGATGACGCTGGAGCCCCAGGACATCCGCCGCGCCATGCCGCGCTTTTCGCCCGAGAACTTCGCCAAGAACCAGGCCCTGCTGCCCGCCTACCAGGCCATTGCCGCCGAGGTCGGCTGCACGCCCGCGCAGCTGGCGCTGGCCTGGCTGCTGCACCAGGGCGAGCACATCCTGCCCATTCCGGGCACCCGCAGCGTGGCGCACCTGATGGACAACCTGGGCGCGGTGAATGTGCAGCTCTCCGCAGAGGTGCTGGCGCGGCTGGATGCGCTCATCAACCCGCATACGGTGCACGGCGGTCGCTACACCGCGCAGGGCAACCGCGAGGTCGACACCGAGGTGTTCTGAAGCCTGCGCGGCAGGCCTTCAGCGGGGGTAGAGCCCCAGCTCCCGTGCCTGCAGCCGAGCCAGGCCCAGCAGCGCGTCGATCATGGGCGTGGCCACGCCCGTGAGCTGACCGAGCTCGCGCACCGCCGTGAGCAGTGCATCGAGCTCCACCGGTTTGCCGGCCTGCACGTCCTGCAGCATGGAGGTGCGAAAAGCCCCCAGCTTGCGGGTGACCGCATGGCGGTCGTCGGGTTCCTGATTGATCACGATGCCCAGGCGCGCGCCTATGGCCTTGGCCTCGAGCATCATGGCCGAAATGAAGCCGCGCAGCAGCTCGTCGTCCATGATGCGGTCGGTGGTCGCGCCGGTCAGGGCGCTGATGGGGTTGACCGTCATGTTGCCCCAGAGCTTGAACCAGATGTCTTTTTGAATGCATTCTGAGCGCTCAGCCTCGAAGCCGGCGCGCTGCAGCAGGGCCGCCAGGGCCTTAGGCCGCTCGCTGGCACCGCCTGAGGGCTCGCCCACGATGAGGCCTTGGCCGAAGTGGTGCTGGACCACACCGGGCTCCTTCAGGGAGCAGCTGGCATGCACCACGCAACCGATGAGGTGCCGAGCTGCAATGGCCTGGGCAATGCGCCCATCGGCATCCACTGACTGCAGTCTGGTGCCCGCCAGTGCCCCGCCAAAGCCTTCGAGGAACCACCAGGGCACGCCGTTCATGGCCGTCATCACCACGGTGTGCTCGCCCAGGAGCGGGGTGATCTGCCCCGCCACTTCGGCCATGGCTGGGGCTTTCAAGGCCACCACCACCAGGTCTTGCACGCCCAGGTCTTGGGCGCGATCACTGGCAGCCACGGCCACCGAGCGCACGGGCTCGCTGCCTGCATGCAGGCGCAGGCCGTGCATCTGCAGGGTCTGCAGCGTGGCGCCGCGCGCCAGCACGCTCACGCGGCAGCCGGCCGAGGCCAGGCGGGCGCCTATCCAGCCACCGATGGCACCCGCACCCACGATGGCCACACGTTCAAAGACGGGAGATGAAACGGTCATGCGTCAAGTCTAGGGCCTGCCCCCTACACTCGAGAAATGGCCAAGGACAAGACGCACTACAGCTGCAGCGAATGCGGCGGCACCACCCCCAAATGGCTGGGCAAGTGCCCGCACTGCGGCGCCTGGAACTCGCTGGTGGAGGCCGTGGCCGAGCCGGCGGGCGCAGGCAAGAACCGCTTTGCCGGCCGCCCCGGCCTGGCGCCGGCGTCCGAGCTCATGGCGCTGTCGCAGATTGAAGCCAGCGATGTCGAGCGCACGCCCACTGGCCACGAAGAACTTGACCGCGTGCTGGGCGGCGGCATTGTCGAAGGCGGTGTGGTGCTGATCGGCGGTGACCCAGGCATCGGTAAGTCCACCCTGCTGCTGCAGGCGCTGGACTCGCTGCAGCGCCAGGGCCAGTCCACGCTTTACATCACGGGTGAGGAAAGCGGCGCGCAGGTGGCGCTGCGGGCGCGGCGCCTGGGTCTCGAAGGCTCGCAGGTGCAGGTGCTGGCCGAGACGCAGCTCGAGAAGATGCTGGCCACGCTGCAGGCCGCGCAGCCGGCGGTAGCCGTGATCGACTCCATCCAGACCGTGTACTCCGACCAGCTCACCTCGGCCCCCGGCTCGGTGGCGCAGGTGCGCGAATGCGCGGCCCACCTCACGCGCGCGGCCAAGAGCGACGGCGTGAGCATCATCCTGGTGGGCCACGTCACCAAGGAAGGCGCGCTGGCCGGCCCGCGCGTGCTCGAGCACATGGTCGACACGGTGCTGTATTTCGAGGGCGACACGCACTCGAGCTTTCGCCTGGTGCGCGCCATCAAGAACCGCTTTGGTGCGGTCAACGAGATCGGTGTCTTCGCCATGACGGACAAAGGCCTCAAGGGCGTGAGCAACCCCAGCGCCATTTTTCTGTCCCAGCATGCCGAGCCCGTGCCGGGCAGCTGCGTGATGGTCACCCTCGAGGGCTCGCGACCATTGCTCGTGGAAATTCAGGCCCTGGTCGACTCCGGCGGGCCCAGCCCCCGGCGCCTGTCGGTGGGCCTGGACCGCGACCGCCTGGCCATGCTGCTGGCCGTGCTGCACCGGCACGCCGGCGTGGCCTGTTCGGACCAGGACGTGTTCGTCAACGCCGTGGGTGGCGTGCGCATCAGCGAGCCCGCCGCCGACCTGGCGGTCATGCTGGCCATTGCCTCGAGCTTGCGCGCACGCGCGCTGCCCAAGGGCTTCATCGCCTTCGGCGAGGTGGGTCTGGCCGGCGAGGTGCGGCCCGCACCGCGTGGCCAGGAGCGCCTGAAGGAAGCCGCCAAGCTCGGCTTTTCTGTGGCTGTGGTCCCCAAGGCCAATGCGCCGAAAAAGCCCATCGAGGGCCTGACCATCCACGCGGTGGAGCGTGTCGAGCAGGCCCTGGACGTCTTGCGCACCCTGGCCTGATCCGCGCGCGCATGAGCCCGCCCGACCCTATGCCAGAGCGCTTGCCCGAGCGCCTGCAGCGCAGCGCCGGCGTGGCCTTTGCGCTGGCCGCGGGCCTGGCCTGGGGCCTGGTGTTCGTGGCGCCCGTGCTGCTGCCCGACTACTCGCCCGCGATGTTGACTTTCGGGCGCTATCTCGCCTTCGGCCTCATTGCCCTGCCGCTGGCCTGGCGCGACCGGCAGGCCCTGGCGCTTTTGAGCCGCGCCGACTGGCACGAGGCGCTCAAGCTCGCCGCCGTGGGCAACCTGCTGTATTACCTGGCGCTCTCCTCGGCCATCCAGCTGGCCGGGGTGCCGCTGCCCACGGTGGTGATCGGCACGCTGCCGGTGGTGATTGCCGTGTGTGCCAACCTCACCCAGCGAGAACTCGCCTGGCGCCGGCTGCTGTTGCCGCTGGTGCTGATCGCTGTGGGCATCGCCTGCGTGAACGCCTCGGAGATGCAGCGCCTGGCCCAGGCCTCGGGCAGCGCCTCAGGCTTGAGCTAGGGCTTGCTGCTGGCCTTGGCCGCCCTGGTGTGCTGGACCTGGTACCCCATCCGCAACGCCGCCTGGGTGCAGCGCCACCCGCAGGTGGGCGCCGGCACCTGGGCCACGGCACAGGGCCTGGCCACCTTGCCGCTGGCGGCCAGCGGCATGGCCCTGTACCTGCTGGCCACCGGGGCCCTGGCCAGCGAGGCCCCACTGGGACCCCGCCCGGGCCATTACCTGGGCCTGATGCTGGCCATCGGCCTGCTCGCTTCCTGGCTGGGCACCCTGTGCTGGAACCAGGCCAGCCGCCTGCTGCCCACCTCGCTCATGGGCCAGCTCATCGTTTTCGAGACGCTCGCTGCGCTCGCCTACGGCTTTGTGCACCGCGGCGCGCTACCCGATCTCACGACCTGGGCCGGTATCGCGCTCCTGGTGGCGGGGGTGGTGGCGGGTACGCGGGCGTGCAGCTCAGGGCCTACTCAGCCCGCCTGAGGTCTCACTTCATCTGCCTGTCCAGGTCGCGCGCCATGGCCAGATGGCGTTCCACGATGGGCAGTTGCCTGGCGGCGTAGGCCTTGAGCTCGCTGTCGGTGCTGGTCTGCTGCAGCTTCATTAGCAGGTCCACGGCGCGGCGGTGGTCGTTGATGCCGACCTGGCGGATGTACTGCCTGTCAAAGAAGTCGCCCGACAGCAGCCGCAGCGCGGTGGCAATGGCCTTGTGCTGGAAGCCGGTTTCCTTGGGCACCGTGAACTGCTTGCTGCGCCCGAGCTGCTGCAGCTCCTCGTAGGCCTTTTGGTGCTCGTCAATCATCTGCTGAGCAAAGCTGCGCACCTGGGCGTTCTTGGTTTTTTCCAGGGCCAGGCGTGCGCTCTCGACTTCAGCGAGCTGGGCATGCGCCAGGTCTTCCATCATTTCACGCGCCTGCTCCGCGCCGCGCTCCTGGCGGGCAGTGCCCGCTGGCGTGCTGGCCGTGCCTTGCGACCAGGCCGCCCCGGCCCCTGCGAAGGCCAGAACAAGGGCCGCGAAGGCCAGGAAGTGGGCTCTGGCCTTGCGGCCTGGGCAGCTGGGGATGGCGGGGATCATGCGCAACTCCTTAAATGGGGGGCCTTGCGGTCAAGGGCTGACGCAGTCTGGCGCGCCTGTGTGGCTGCGCCATCCGGCGCATGCAGACATCGCTTGTAGGAAGCACTTGATGGGGGGCCGTGCTTGATGCAGGTCAAGGCCACTGGCCGGTGAAGCTCAGACACTGACCGGCAGAAAGGAACAAGCCATGGCTGCTGTTCAGGAAACCCTGGTCTGGGATGCGCCGGTGCGCGTGGCGCACTGGGCGTTGGCGCTGAGTGTGGCGGGGGCCTGGCTCACGGCCGAGGCCGAGGGCTGGCGCCTGCTGCACATCACCTTGGGCTACACCGCCGGGGCGCTGGTGCTGCTGCGCCTGCTGTGGGGCGTGGTGGGCACGCGCCATGCCCGTTTTGTGGATTTCGTGCGCGGCCCGCATGCCGTGCTGGCCTATCTGCAGCGCCTGGCCGCCGGTCGAGCGCCCCGCTACCTGGGCCACAACCCGGCTGGTGCCGTGGTCATCGTGCTGCTGCTGGGCTTGGGCCTGCTGGTGCCGCTGAGCGGTTGGGCCATGCTCAATGACCTGGGCGCTGAGGCCCTGGAAGAGCTGCACGAGCTGCTGGCCCAGGCCATGCTGCTGCTCGTGGGGGTGCATGTGGCTGGGGTGCTGCTGGCCAGCTGGCGGCACCGCGACAAGCTGGTGGCGGCCATGGTCACGGGCCGCAAACGCGCCGAGCCGGGCCAGCCTGGCATTCGCTGGTCCTGGTGGCCCCTGGGGGTGCTGCTGCTGGTGGGCGTGCTGGGGTTTTGGCTGGTGCAGTGGCGCGCCGCGCCGCAGGGCGGCCTGGTCCAGCCCGAGCGGGTGCTGGCGTCCGAGCGGGCCTCGCAGGACGAAGACTGAGGGCTTTCCACGGCGCGGCAGCTCAGCGGCGCTGCGACAATCGGCGGATGAACTTCCAACGAATCCTGGTGCCTGTGCTCGCGCTCGCCGCCCTGGGCCTGGCCTTTCACTACTACCGCTGGATGGGCGTGGCTGCGGTGGGCAGCATGCTGGTGATGTGGGTGCTGCTGCATTTCACGCGGCTCATGCAGATCCTGCAGCGCGCTGCCAAGCGGCCCATTGGCTATGTGGACAGCGCTGTCATGCTCCACGCCAAGCTCAAGCCCGGCATGACGCTGATGCACGTGATCGCCATGACGCGCGCGCTGGGCCAGCTGCGCACCGAGAAAGACGCGCAGCCCGAGGTCTACCGCTGGACGGACAACACCGACTCCCACGTGGACTGCAGCTTCGTGGGCGGCAAGCTCAGCCAGCACGCCCTGTTCAGGCCCACCCCGCCCGCCGAGTCGGGCCAGGCGCTTCCGCCGGCCTAAAATGCTCAGCTGGCCGGGCCCCGGGGGCGGTGCCCGGCTTATCCCTTTTCACTGATCGAGACACAAAGGACTCTTCACATGGCACCCCTTCCTCCTTCCATGGACGACCGCGACGGCAAGATCTGGATGGACGGCCAGCTGGTCGACTGGCGGGACGCCAAGATCCATGTGCTGACCCATACCCTGCACTACGGCTGCGGCGCCTTTGAAGGTGTGCGCGCCTACAAGACCGCGCAGGGCACGGCCATCTTCCGCCTGGAAGAGCACACCAAGCGCCTGTTCAACAGCGCCAAGATCCTGCGCATGAACATCCCCTTCAGCATGGAGGAGGTGATGGAGGCGCAAAAGGCCGTGGTGCGCGAGAACAAGCTCGAGAGCTGCTACCTGCGTCCGCTCACCTGGATTGGCTCGCAAAAGCTCGGTGTGAGCCCCAAGGGCAACACGATTCACCTCATGGTGGCCGCCTGGGCCTGGGGCGCCTACCTGGGCGAAGAAGGCCTCAAGCGTGGTATCCGCGTCAAGACCTCCAGCTACACCCGCCACCACGTCAACATCACCATGACGCAGGCCAAGGCGGTGAGCAACTACACCAACTCCATCCTGGCCAACATGGAGGCCGTGGACGAGGGCTATGACGAGGCCCTGCTGCTCGACGCCTCCGGCTTCGTGAGCGAGGGCGCGGGCGAGAACATCTTCGTCATCAAGGACGGCGTGGTCTACACCCCCGACCTCTCGGCCGGTGCGCTCAATGGCATCACCCGCAACACCATCTTCCACATCTGCAAAGACCTAGGGATCGATCTGGTGCA
>CANGYC010000107.1 GCA_947457975.1 Comamonadaceae bacterium
CGGCCAGCAGCATCAGCACGGCGGCATCTTGCAGGCGCCAGCGCAAGAGGCTCAGGCCGGCGGCGCGCCAGCCCACGCTCCAGTGGCGCTGCACCAGCCACAGGTAGCCTGCTTCGCCCGAGCGCAGCGGCATGAGGATGACGGCTGCGTTGTGCGTGAGCACCAGGCGCAGGCAGGCGGCCAGGCCGACCTGCCGCACATGGCGCCATTCGCGCTGCATTCGCAGGGCGCGCAGGATGTGACCTGCCAGCAGCGCAGCGCCCGCAGCGGCCCAGGCCCAGGCCGGTGTGCGGCTGGCCTGCTGCGCCAGGTGCGCGAGATCGGCATGCTGGAGCAGCCATTCCCAGGCCAGCCACAAGAGCGCCAGCGGCAGCAGCACGCGGGCTGCTCGCTTGAGCCGAGCCGCTGCAGAAGCCGGTGGGGCGGCGGGGTCCGGCATGGCTTGGGTCATGCGCTGTCTTTCAGGCCCGGCCGATGGACAGGTAGGTCCAGCCCTCGGCCTTGAGCTTGTCGGGCGCATAGAGGTTGCGACCGTCGATGATGGTGCGGGTGTTCAGGCGCGAGGCCATCTCTTCGAAGTCAGGGGCACGGAACTGTTGCCACTCGGTGCAGATCACCAGGGCCTGTGCGCCCTGGAGCGCGGCGTACTTGTCGGGCGACAGAACGAGATCGGCGCGTTCGCCGTAGATCTTGCGCGTCTCGTCCATGGCCACCGGATCGAAGGCCTGCACCGTGGCGCCGGCCTGCCAGAGGGCCTCCATGAGCGTGCGGCTGGGGGCTTCGCGCATGTCGTCGGTATTGGGCTTGAAGGCCAGGCCCCACAGGGCGATAGTTTGTCCGCGCAGCTGCTCGGCGCCGCCCAGTTGTGCAGCGAGCTTGTCAAACAGGCGCTGCTTCTGGCGCTGGTTGATGGCCTCGATGGAGGCCATCATCTGGGCCTCGTAGCCTTGTTCGTGCGCCATGCGTTCCAGGGCCCGCACGTCTTTCGGAAAGCAGCTGCCGCCGTAGCCGCAGCCGGGGTAAATGAACTGGTAGCCGATGCGCGGATCGGCCCCCATGCCGCGGCGCACTTCCTCGATGTCGGCACCCAGCAGCTCGGCCAGGTTGGCCAGCTCGTTCATGAAGCTGATGCGCGCCGCCAGCATGGCGTTCGAAGCGTACTTGGTGAGCTCGGCGCTGCGCACATCCATGAACAGCGTGCGCTGGTGGTTGCGGTTGAAGGGCTCATAGAGCTCGCGCATGAGTTCGCGCGCCCGCTCGGTCTCGGCGCCCACGATGATGCGGTCGGGCTTCTGGAAGTCGGCCACGGCCGAGCCTTCCTTGAGAAATTCAGGGTTGGACACCACCTCGAAGGGCAGGGCCTGTCCGCGCCCGGCCAGCACCTGCTGCACGCGCTCGCGCACCTTGTCGGCCGTGCCCACTGGCACGGTGGACTTGTTGACGATGAGCTTGTAGCCGCCCATGTGGCGCGCGATGCCCTCGGCCACCGCCAGCACGTACTGCAGGTCGGCCGATCCGTCCTCGCCGGGGGGTGTGCCGACGGCGATGAACTGGAGCTCGGCATGGGCCACGGCCTCGGCTGTGTTGGTGGTGAAAGTCAACCGGCCCTCGGCGATGTTGCGCGCGACTACGGCCTCCAGGCCCGGCTCCCAGATGGGGATCTGCCCTTGCTGGAGGCGCTGGATCTTGCCCTGGTCCAGGTCCATGCACAGCACCTTGTGGCCCACGTCCGCGAGGCAGGCGCCTGTCACCAGGCCCACATAGCCGGTGCCAAAAATAGAGATCTTCATGGGCTGGGGTAGTGTTGGATGAACCAGTCGGCAAAGCGTTGCACGCCTTGGGTCATGGGGGTGGCGGGGGCAAAGCCGGTCCAGGCCTGCAAGGCGGTGGCATCGCAGGCGGTGGCGCTCATGTCGCCGGGCTGCAAGGGCAGGAGCCTGCGGCGGGCCGGACGGCCCAGGCTGCGCTCCATGGCGTCGATGAAGTCGCTCAGCACCACCGGCTGGCCGTTGCCCACGTTAAAGACCCGGTAGGGGCCCAGCTCGCTGCCCAGGCCCGGTCCGGGCCCCGCCTCGGGCAGTTTGTGCAGCAGGCGCGTGATGGACTCGACCGCATCGTCGATGAAGGTGAAGTCGCGCAGGCTCTTGCCTTCGTTGTAGACCTCGATCTCCTCGCCGCGCAGGATGGCCCGTGCGAACTTGAAGGGCGCCATGTCGGGCCGGCCCCAGGGGCCGTACACCGTAAAGAGACGCACGCCTGTGGTGGGCAGGCCGAAGAGGTGGCTGTAGGCGTGCGCCATCAGCTCATTGGCCTTCTTGGTGGCGGCATACAGGCTGATGGGGTGGTCCACGGCCTGGCTTTCGCTGAAGGGCAGTTGCGTGTTGCCGCCGTACACGCTGGAGCTGCTGGCGTAGACCAGGTGTTCCACGCCGTGGTGGCGACAGGCTTCGAGCATGTTCGAAAAGCCCAGCAGGTTCGAGTCGGCGTAGGCCCGGGGGTTGCTCAGGGAGTAGCGCACCCCGGCCTGCGCGGCCAGGTGCACCACGCGCTGGGGACGCTCCCGCTCAAAGAGGGCCATGAGTTCAGGGGCCTGTTCGATGCCGAATTCGTGGAATCGAAAGCCCGGGTGGCGGGCCAGTTCGGCCAGGCGCGCGCGCTTGAGGCTGACCTCGTAGTAATCGTTGACGTTGTCCAGACCGACCACCTCGTGGCCCTGGCCCAGCAGGCGCATCGCCGTGTGCATGCCAATGAAGCCGGCGGCTCCCGTGACCAGGACCTTCATGCGCGGCCCTTTGATGGCTGGCCAGCCAGGCTGTCAAGACGTATCACTGAACCTCCGGTAAACCAGTGATTTTAAGTTCTTCACGCGGCCGTGGGCGCCTGCCCGTCCTGGGTCCGGCCGGGCTGGGGCCAAGCCGTCACAATGCGGCCTGATCTCCCGCTCCCTTACAGCCCCGGAACGACCATCATGTTCACGCCCCTGACCATCCGCCGCCTGAGTGCGGGCTCTGTCTACAAGCTCATCTTCATTGGCCTCATGACCTCCATGCTGCCCTTGGGCCTGATCATGGGGGTGATGGCCTGGATTGGGTTTGACACCGTCAGCTGGGAGGGCATGCCGGTCTCCGGCCCCGCCGGGGTGGTGGTGGGCCTGATGGCGGGGCTCTGGGTGGCGCTGAGTTTTACGGCCATGATGGGCACCTTCACCGTGCTGGGCCTTTGGCTCTACGCCCGTTGGCGGCCGCTGCACCTGAAGATTGCCCCGCAGGACTGAGCCCGCCCAGCCAGGGGCGGTTGATTTCATGGCTTCGTCAGACTCTGGCAAGCCAGTCATCAATAATTAAGAATTCAGTTCGGCGCCCGATTCGGTGTCCGGTTCTGAGCGCCGGCGCCCTCGGGGCGCTGCTGAACCTCCCCCTTCATTTGCTTTGGCCGCCCTGCATGCGGCCGGCAGGAGACAAGCATGTTCAAAGCCCTGTTGCTTCAAAAGACCGACGGCACATTTTCCGCAGGCGTGCAGTCGCTGGAAGAAGCCAGCCTGCCGCCCGGGGATGTGCAGGTGCAGGTGGCCTATTCCACCCTCAACTACAAAGACGGTCTGGCCATCAGCAACCGGGGTCCGGTGGTGCGCCAGTGGCCCATGGTGGCCGGCATCGATGGGGCGGGCACCGTGCTGTCGTCCAGCCATCCCGACTGGAAGCCCGGGGACCATTTCATTCACAACGGCTGGGGCCTGGGCGAGACGCGCTGGGGCCTGCTGGCCGAGCGCGCCAGCCTGGAGGGACGCTGGCTGGTGCGCCTGCCTGAGGCCTTCACTGCGCGCCAGGCCATGGCCATCGGCACCGCCGGCTACACCGCCATGCTCTGCGTCATGGCCCTGGAAGAGCGGGGTCTGCAGCCCGGTCAGGGCGAGGTGCTGGTGACCGGCGCCACCGGCGGCGTGGGCAGCACCGCCGTGGCCCTGCTCAGCCGCCTGGGCTATACCGTGGTGGCATCCACCGGCAAGGCCAGTGAAGAAGCCTACCTGCGGGCCCTGGGCGCCACCAGCATCATCGACCGGGCGAGCCTCGCCGCCCCCGGCAAGCCCTTGCAGAAGGAGCGCTGGGCGGGTGTGGTGGACACGCTGGGTTCGCACACCCTGGCCAACGCCTGCGCCCAGACGCAGTACGGCGGCGTGGTCGCGGCCTGCGGCCTGGCTCAGGGCGGCGATTTCACCTCGTCGGTGATGCCCTTCATCCTGCGCGGCGTGACGCTTGCAGGCGTGGACAGCGTGATGGCGCCACTGGCGCGCCGCCAGCAGGCCTGGGCGCGCCTGGCGCGCGACCTGGAGCCTGCCAAGCTGGAGTCCATGGTCACCGAGATTTCCCTGGCCCAGGTCCCCGAATATGCACAGGCCTTGATGGATGGCAAGGTCCGCGGCCGCGTGGTCGTCAAGATTTGAAGTTTTCAGCCTTTTTTGCATCGAACCCTGGAGCCCCCCATGAGTCAAGCGCCCGCAGGCCTGAGCTACGCCGAATTCCACCGCCAATCTGTCGAGCAGCCCGAGGTGTTCTGGGCCGAGCAGGCCAAGCTCATTGACTGGTTCACCCCGCCCCAGCGCATGTGCAACTGGGACAACCCGCCCTTTGCGAAGTGGTTTGAGGGCGGCACCACCAACCTGTGCCACAACGCGGTAGACCGGCACCTTCAGGCCCGCGCCAGCCAGCCCGCGCTGATCGCCGTCTCCACCGAGACCTGCACCGAGAAGGTCTACAGCTTTGCCGAACTGCACCAGGAGGTGCAGAGCATGGCCGCCAGCCTGCGGGCCCTGGGTGTGCAAAAGGGCGACCGCGTGCTGATCTACATGCCCATGATCGCCGAGGCCTGCTTTGCCATGCTGGCCTGTGCCCGCATCGGCGCCATTCATTGCGTGGTGTTCGGCGGCTTTGCCAGCGGGTCGCTGGCCTCGCGCATCGAGGACGCCGAGCCCAAGGTCATTGTGAGTGCCGACGGGGGCTCGCGTGGCGGCAAGGGCATTCCGTACAAGCCGCTGCTGGACGAGGCCATTCGCCTGTCGGCCCACAAGCCCTCGGCCGTGGTGCTGGCCGACCGCAAGCTCGCCTCCATGGACCTTGTGGCCGGCCGCGACCACCTCTGGGCCGACCTGCGCACCCAGCACCTGAACGCCCAGGTGCCCTGCGAGGTGATGGACAGCACCGACATCAGCTACACCATTTACACCAGCGGCACTACCGGCAAGCCCAAGGGTGTGCAGCGCGACACCGGCGGCTACACCGTGGCCCTGGCCGCGTCGATGAAGCACATCTTTGACGGCCGCGCCGGCGAGACCTTCTTTTCCACCAGCGACATCGGCTGGGTGGTGGGCCACAGCTACATCATCTACGGCCCGCTGATCGCCGGCATGGCCACCATCATGTATGAAGGCCTGCCCACGCAGGGCCTCGACGGCCAGCCCAACGGCGCCATCTGGTGGAGCCTGGTGGAAAAGTACAAGGTCACAGGCATGTTCAGCGCACCCACGGCGGTGCGGGTGCTCAAGAAGCAGGATCCGGCACTGCTCAAGAAGCACAACCTGTCTTCGCTGCGCGCGCTTTTCCTGGCCGGCGAGCCTCTGGATGAGCCCACGGCGCGCTGGATCAGCGAGGGCCTGAATGTGCCCATCATCGACAACTACTGGCAGACCGAGACCGGCTGGCCCATCTTGACAGTGGCGAACCCCGTGCAAGCCATGCCCAGCAAGTTTGGCAGCCCGGGCGTGCCCATGTATGGCTACAAGGTCAAGCTCTTGCACGAGGCCACGGGCGAGGAGCTCACCGAGCCCAACCAGAAGGGCGTGGTCTGCATCGAGGGCCCCACGCCGCCGGGCTTCATGCAGACGGTCTGGCGCGACGATGCGCGCTTTGTCAAAACCTACTGGCAGAGCGTGCCCGGCAAGATGGTCTACAGCACCTTCGACTGGGGCATTCGCGATGAAGATGGTTACTACTTCATCCTCGGCCGTACCGACGACGTGATCAACGTCGCCGGCCACCGCCTGGGCACCCGTGAGATTGAGGAAAGCATTTCTGGCCACCCCTTGGTGACCGAGGTGGCTGTGGTGGGTGTGGCCGACCAGCTCAAGGGCCAGGTGGCCATGGCTTTCGCCGTGTTGCGGGATGCCGCGATCGCCGGTGACGCCGAGGCCTCCAAGAAAGTCGAGGCCGAGATCATGAAGCGTGTGGACGGCGATCTGGGTGCCGTGGCCCGCCCTGCCCGGGTGCGCTTTATCACCGTGCTGCCCAAGACCCGCAGCGGCAAGCTCTTGCGCCGCGCCATCCAGGCCGTGTGCGAAGGGCGCGATCCGGGTGACCTGACCACGCTGGACGACCCGTCTGCGCTCGAGCAGATCAAGCAGCGCCTGGCCCACTGAAGTCCCGCGCCCTGCGCGGTGTGCATGCTTCGCCGACAATGATGGTTTCGGTGGCTTTGGAGCCCCGGTATCCCAGGAGAAATGCATGAGCACCCGCAGAACCGCGTTGCAGCAGAGCCTGGCGGTCGCAGGCCTGCTGGCCACGGCCGGCCTGTGGCCGCAGCCCGCCCAGGCTTACACCAAGGCCGCGTTTGACGCCAGGAACCTGGCCGAGGCCCTGCGCGCCCTGGGCGGTCAGGCGGCGCCCGCCCCCAGCCGAGAGATCGAGCTGGCCGTGCCCGAGATCGCCGAGAACGGCGCCCTGGTTCGCGTGACCCTGAGCACCACCTTGCCCAATGTGCGGCGCATGCTGCTGCTGGCCGAGAAGAACCCCTCGCCCCTGGTTGCCCTGTTCAACGTGAGTGAGAACATCGAGCCCAGTTTCGTGATCAACACCAAGCTGGCCGAGTCCACCGACGTGGTGGCAGTGGCCATGCTGGCCGACGGCCGCACCCTGTTCACCAAGAAGCAGGTCAAGGTCACGCTAGGCGCCTGCGGCGCCTGAGGAAGGAACAACCATGTCCGACATGCGAATTCGCGCCCAGGCTGGCGCCAACCAGGCCACCGTGCGCGTGCTGATGACCCACGAAATGGAAAGCGGCCAGCGCAAGGATGCGGCCGGCAAGCTGGTGCCGGCCTGGCACATCCAGGACGTCACCGTCACCCACAACGGCAAATCCGTGCTCACGGCCGAGTGGGGCCCGGCGGTCTCCAAGAACCCCTTTCTGCAGCTCGTCATCAAGGGCGCCAAGGCCGGTGACAAGGTGGGCGTGTCCTGGCGTGACAGCCGGGGCGAGACCCGCAGCCAGGAGGCGGTGGTCGCCTGAGTCATGTCAGGCCTGGGGTTTATTCCGTTCGGCTTGTGGGCCTATCTCCCGCAGCGAATCCTCGCCCAAGGCCACTAAAACCTAGGGAAAGCCCTGTCTGTTCAGGGCAAAAAGGTGCTTTGAGCCCTTTTTTTGTCAACCTGCCGTCAACTCGGGCTGGCTACAATCCCGCTTGACTCCCTAGGCCCTTCCTTAGCCACTGTCGCATCCGCCAATCGGTTCAGCCGTGTCGCGGAAGGTATTTCAACCAACTCATGGTCCCTGCAGGGGATCGGAGGTCAGCGAAAAATGAGCCAGACAAATAACGTCTACTCCGCCTACCAAGGCAACACCTATCTCTTCGGCGGCAACGCGCCTTATGTCGAAGAGATGTACGAAAACTACCTGGCCAACCCGGGCAGCGTTCCAGA
>CANGYC010000108.1 GCA_947457975.1 Comamonadaceae bacterium
GGGTTTTCTGCGCCAGCCGGTCGTTGCGCAGGCCCAGGTTCAGGTGCAGCAACAGCGCATCGTCGCGCCTTGAAAAACTCAGGGGGACATTGAGGTAGTTGCTGGGGGTGGTGTGGTTGCCGGGCTCCAGGCCGCGATCAAGGGCGCGGCCCAGGGTCAGGGCCAGCCCCCAGTCGTTGGCCTTGAGCGGGCGCAGCACCAGCTTGCCCTGGGCCAGGCTGTCTGACAGCCGCGTCTGACCATGCTGGCGTTCCTGGGCGCCGCCCCAGCTGAGTTCCAGGTTCTCTACGGGCGAGCAGCCCGGTATGGCCCAGAACGTGTTCGGGTCCTGGCGGTTGACGCGCACCCAGCTCTCTACCTGGCAGGCCTTGGTGTCGACGATGCGCGCATCGTCCGTGGTCATGGGCCGTGCCGCCCAGGCCGATGCGCTGGCCAGGGCGAGAAGGCACAAGAAGAGGAATTGGCGGCTCAAGCTCATGCGAAGGCCATGCAAGAAACCGCTCATGCTAGAGCTCATCCATGACGGCGCTGTGACGCGAACCTGGCGGCCGGCGCCCGGACCGCTCAGCCCTTGGCGGCTTCCAGGGTGTCGCGTGTTTGCTGCGCCACCTGGCGCGCGGCCTGGGTAAAGTCTTCGCCACTGGACGCATAGAGGATGGCCCGTGAGGAGTTCACGATGATGGTTCCGTCTGCGCGCCAGCCGGCCTTGACCGTGGCCACGGCATCGCCACCCTGGGCGCCCACGCCCGGGATCAGCAGTGGCACCTGCGGCGCCACCTGCCGCACACGCTCGATCTCATTCGGATAGGTCGCCCCGACCACCAGACCGAGCTGGCCGTTGAGATTCCAGGGGCCTTGCGCCAGGCGGGCCACGTGCTCATACAGCAGGGGCTGGCCATCGACGCTGGCCAGGCGTTGGTTCTGCAGGTCGTCGCCGCCGGGGTTGGAGGTTCGGCACAGCAGGAAGGCGCCCTTGCCCTCGTACTTCAGGTAGGGCTCCACCGAGTCCCAGCCCATGAAGGGCGAAAGCGTCACTGCATCGGCGCCGTAGCGCTCGAAGGCCTCGCGCGCGTACTGCTCGGCGGTGGAGCCAATGTCACCGCGCTTGGCGTCCAGAATGATGGGCACCTGCGGGGCCACGCGCCGCATGTGTTCCATCAAGCGTTCGAGCTGGCCTTCGGCGCGGTGCGCCGCGAAGTAGGCGATCTGCGGCTTGAAGCTCGACACCAGGTCGGCCGTGGCGTCCACGATGGCGGCGCAGAAGTCGTAAATCTTGTTGGCCTCGCCCTGCAGGCGACCCGGAAAGCGCTTGGGCTCCGGATCCAGGCCCACGCAGAGCATGGATCGATTCTGGCGTTCGGCGGCGGCCAGCATGGCGAGAAAAGTCATCCTGAGATTGTAGGGAGCCGCTCAGCGGCGCCCTGTTTATTCGGCCGCCAGTCGTTCGGCGTGCTGGGCGCGGGCCACCTGCAGGGCCAGGCACAGGTCGTCCCAGGCCTTGGCCTTGTCGGTGGGGGTGCGCAGCAGGCTGCCCAGGTCGTAGCTCACCACGGCGGGCAGGCCCCAGAGATCGTGCACCTGGCCACGCAGCCGGCCCAGGGGCTCATCGCTTTCCAGCAGGGCCTGAGCGCCCAACCGGCTCATGAGAAAGACCACGTCGGGCTCGGTGTGCGCCAGCACCTCGTCCAAGCCCAGCACGTCCGCTGGGCCGGCGCTGCGCTGCAGGGTGGCCAGCCACACCTGTGCACCTTCGGCCAGCCGGGCAGCGCGCAGCATGTTTTTGAGCAGTTCGCCGGCGCCTTCGGCCAGCTCCTCTGGCCGACCCTCGGCCAACAGCAGCCAGCGCGGCCCGCGCTCGGCCGCGGCATCGCCTTCGCCGGCGAACAGCTGGGCGGCATCCACGCGCCAGCTCGCACCGGCGGGGGGCTCTGCCGGTGTGCTTGCTGGTGCCGGTGTCGGTGCTGGCGATGGCCTGGCCACAGGGGCGCGTGTCGCCGCTGCTGGCTGCGTTGTCGGTGCGGGGGCCGATGTGGGTGCCGATGCGGGGGTGGCTGCGGAGATAGGGTCTGCCGGGGCCGGGGACAGGGGTGACCAGACCTGCACGCCCATCTCCCGCAGCATGGCGCGCTGGCGCTTGTCGAGCTCCAGGCTCATGACAGCGGCTCCTCGGCCGTGGCCAGGGACAGGCTCATGACGACAGCGTCTTCGCGCTTGAAGGGGGCCAGAGGGTAGTAGTTGCGGCGCACGCCGACTTCCTTGAATCCGTAGCGTTCGTAGATGCGGCGGGCGCGGACATTGCTGATGCGCACTTCCAGCCACAGCCATTGTGCGCCCTGCCGCACCGACCAGGCCGCCAGCGCATCGAGCATGTGCTGGGCATGGCCCTGGCCCTGGTGGGCAGGGGCCACCGTGATGTTGAGCAGGTGCGTCTCGTCCAGGCCCTTCATGAGGACGAAGTAGCCCAGGAGCTCGTCCCCCTGCAGCAGCACGCTCGCGCGGTAGCCGGCGCGCAGGGAGTCCGAGAAATTACCGTGCGACCAGGGGTGGGTGTAGGCTGTTTTTTCAAGCGCGGCCACCTCGTCCAGCCAGGCCTCGGTCATGGGCGCCAGCTGGGCAGGCGCGTGGCCAGGCTCCTCCTCAGGGCTGGGGCGGGGCACGGCGCTCATGCCTTAATCTGCCTTGGTGGCAGCGGCCTTGGCTGCCAGCCGCTCTTGCGTGGTCTGCGCCACCTTGTCGCGCACATACAGGGGTAGGGCCTGCTCGGCGGGCACGGCCAGGCCCTGGGCCATGAGCGCAGGTGCCAGGCGCAGCAGGGCCGCCGCCGTGGGCAGGGCGGGCACCACCAACCCGCCAGCAGGCATGGTGGGCAGGCGAGCGGCGTAGACCTCAAAGACATTGCCTGCGAGCAGCCGGTGGGCAGCGCGGGCAGGCGATCGGCGTAGGCCTCGAAGGCATTGCCCGCGACCAGCCGGCCCGGCCCTTGCGCGAAATGGACTTGCTCAGGCGCCAGCAGCCGGCACGGGCCCAGGGCTTGCCAGCCTTGCGTGCTGCGCCTGAAGTCCTGGGCGTACACCTCGTCCATGCGGGCGTCGAGCAGGGCGCTGAATGCTTCGGGCAGAGGCTCGGCGCTGGCCGCGTAGCGGTGCGCCGCCTCCTCCACCACCGCCAGCAAGGTGTCGACGGGCAGCACGCGCAGGCCGGCCCCGGCGGCCAGGCCCTGGGCCACGGCGCAGGCGGTGCGCAGGCCGGTGAACGAGCCGGGGCCGCGCCTGAAGACGATGGCGTCGAGTTCGTGCAGCGCCAGGCCCGCCTGGGCCAGCAGGTCCAGAGCCACCGGGATCAGCGTGGCCGAAGACTGCGCCGCGCCCGGCCCCTCGTGAAGCCATTGGCGATCACCCACGGCCACGCCCACCGACAGGCGGTCGGTGCTGGTGTCAAAGGCGAGGAAGCGGCCGGGGGAGGTCAAGGCGGGGATGTGAAAAAGGAGCTGGCGTGGCGTGAGCCCGGCAGAGGCCTGGATTATCCGGGCAAGCCTGGCCGGCCCGCCTTGGCCTTGGGATAATCCAGTCATGCATGAGTCAGGGCGCAAAGCGCGTGGGTGTTCATTCAGGGCCGCGGTGGCCAGGGCCTGGGTGTGTGCCCTGCCGCTGATGGCCGCAGCGGCCTGGGGGCAAGCCCCGGCGCTGCCACGTCCGGTGGCCCAGGCACTGGCCCGCGCCCAGGTGCCGGCCAGTGCCGTATCGATGCGGGTGGTGGAGCTGGGAAGCGGGCGGGTGCGGCTTAGCCACCGTGCGCAGGAGCCCATGAACCCGGCCTCTGTCACCAAGCTGATCACCACTTCGGCCGCGCTCGAACTGCTGGGCCCGCAGCACACCTGGACCACCACCGTGCTGGCCGAAGGCGCACTCGATGGCGAGGTGCTGCACGGCGCTCTGGTGCTGCGCGGCGGGGGCGATCCCAAGCTGGTGGTCGAGCGCCTGCAGGCCCTGATGGCGCAGGTGCAGGCCAGCGGCGTCAAAGCCGTGCGCGGCGATATCGTGCTTGACCGCAGCCTGTTCCGCCCCGCGGCGGTACATCCGGGGGACTTCGATGGCGAGCCGCTCAAGCCCTACAACGTGCAGGCCGATGCGCTGCTCATCAATTTTCAAAGCGTGGTGATGACCTTCACGCCCGAGCCCGGCCAACAGCGCGTGCGGGTGAAGGTGGAGCCGCCTTTGGCGGGTGTGCAGATGGATGCCAGCGTGCCCCTGGCAGCGGATGCCTCTTGCCAGGACTGGCGCGGCGGCCTCAAGGCCACGCTGGAGCAGCCGCTGCGCCTGCAGTTTGCAGGTGCCTACCCTCTTTCCTGCGGCGAGCGGGTCTGGCCCTATGCCTATCCCGAGCCTGGCCGCTTTGCTGAGCGGGCCGTTGAAGCGGCGTGGCGCGGCCAGGGCGGGGGGCTCTCGGGCCGGGTGCGCTGGGCCACGCCCGAGGAGTCGGCATCGCTCAAGGCTCAGGGCTCGCTGGGGGGTGGCAAGCCGCGCCTGAAGCTCGATGCGCCTTCGGTGCCTCTGGCCGAGGTGGTGCACGACATCAACAAGTTTTCCAACAACGTGATGGCCCAGCAGGTGTTCTACACCCTGGGCCTGCGCAGCCGCTCGGCCGAGGCGCCTGCGGGTACGCTGGAGGCTGGCCGCGCCGTGGTGCTGGACTGGTGGCGCCAGGCCCTGCCCACCAGCCCCCTGCCGGTGCTGGGCAATGGCTCGGGCCTGAACCGCGAGGAGCGTCTCACGGCCCAGGCCCTGGGCGAGCTCTTGCAGCGCATGGCGCTCAGCCCGCGTGCGCCCGAGCTCTTGGCCTCGCTGCCGGTGGCCGGCGTGGACGCCACCATGCGCCAGCGTGCCAGCACCGTGGCGGGCCGCGCCTGGCTCAAGACCGGCTCGCTGCGCGATGTGAGTGCCATTGCCGGTTACGCCCAGGGCACGGGCGGCCAGCGCTACGCGGTGGTCGGCCTCATCAACCATTCCAATGCCGGGCCTGCCCGCGCCGCGCTCGACGCCCTGGTTCAATGGGTGGTGGAAACCGACGGCCCCCATGGCCAGCGTACGCTGGTGGTGAAGGAACCATGAACGGGCACGAGCTCATTGGCTACATCGCCGCCGCGCTCACCACGCTGAGCTTTGTGCCGCAGGCCTGGCTGACTTTTCGCACGCGCGATGTGCGCGGCATCTCGCTGGGCATGTACAGCGCCTTCACCCTGGGCGTGGCCTTGTGGCTGGCCTATGGCCTGGCCACGCGGGCCTGGCCGGTGGTGGTGGCCAATGCCATCACGCTGCTGCTGGCCTTGTCCATTCTGATGATGCGGCTGTACTACGGCCGCACCGCACCTTCCAAGGACCCCCGCCCATGACCCGCCTGTCCGTGCTGGACCTCTCGCCAATTGCCGAAGGCAGCGATGCCGCGCAGTCCTTCAAGAACACCCTGAGCCTGGCTCAACATGCCGAGCGCTGGGGCTTTGGACGCTACTGGCTGGCCGAGCACCACGGTATGCCGGGCATCGCCAGCGCGGCCACGGCGGTGCTGCTCTCGCACGTGGGCGCAGGCACACAACGCATTCGCCTGGGGGCCGGCGGCATCATGCTGCCCAACCATTCGCCGCTCGTGATTGCCGAGCAGTTCGGCACGCTCGAGTCGCTCTACCCCGGCCGCATCGACCTGGGCTTGGGCCGCGCCCCCGGCTCGGACATGCAGACGGCGCGGGCGCTGCGGCGCCACCTGCAGTCGGACGCCGACGAGTTCCCGCAGGACGTGCTGGAGCTGCTGGACTATTTTTCCGATCAGCCGCGCCAGCCCGTGCGCGCGGTGCCGGGCCAGGGCCTGCACATTCCGGTGTGGATCTTGGGTTCGAGCCTCTTTGGCGCGCAGCTGGCGGCGCACCTGGGCCTGCCCTTTGCCTTTGCCTCGCACTTTGCGCCCGGCCATTTGATGGATGCGATCGCCATCTACCGCGAGCGCTTCCAGCCTTCGCCCCGCTTGGCCAGCCCCTATGTGATGCTGGGCTTCAATGTGTTTGCGGCCGACACGGAAAGCCAGGCGCACCTGGTGGCGAGCTCTGCGCAGCAGGCCTTTGTGAACCTGCGCAGCGGCCGGCCTGGGCGCCTGCCGCCGCCGCGCGAGGGCTTCATGCAGCAGATCGGCCCGCCCGAGCAAGCGGTGCTGCGGCAGCTGCTGTCGTGCGCGGCCATTGGTACGCCCTTGCAGGTGCGCGAGCAGATGCAGGCCTTCATCGAGAAGACCGGCGCCAACGAGCTCATGGTGGCTGGGCAGATCTTTGACCACCAGGCGCGCTTGCGTTCGTACGAGATTGCCGCAGAAGCCGCTCAGGCTGCCTGATTGGTAGGAGCCCAGTCCTCTGGGCGATGGGTGCTGGGCAAAAGCTCAGGCCGCGGCGCGTTTGAGCCGGTCGCGCACGCCTTCCCATGCGGGTGTGTCGGGTGGCAGCTCCACCCAGATTTGCTGCACGCCATGCGAATCGAGTTCGCGCAGCACGGCAAAGAGCTGTTGCGCGGCTTCAGCTGCCAGCACGGCTTGCGCGCGCCAGAGCACGCCGGCACCGGCATCCAGTGGCCGCTGGCGTGACCACAGGCCCAGGTTGTGGGCATGCACGCCCAGGGATGCCAGGCGCTGGTTCAGTTCGTTGGCCGACATCAGCCGCACCCTGGCCCGCGGCGCGTAGTGCGACTCCAGGGTGCCCGAGGCGCGCGGTGCGGCCTCGGTGGCGGCTTCGGGGGCCAGCAGGGCTTGACCGCAGGCGGTCTCCACCTGTTCGCGCGTGATGTGCCCTGGCCTCAGCAGCACGGGGGCACCGCGCGTGCAGTCCACGATGGTCGATTCAATCCCCACCGGGCAGGGGCCGCCATCGAGGATGAGCAGGTCCTCGCCAAACTCGGCCTGCACATGTTCGGCCGTGGTCGGGCTCACGCGGCCGAACTGGTTGGCACTCGGTGCGGCCACGCCGGTGGCAGCCGCCTGCAGCAGGGCCTGGGCCACCGGGTGCGAGGGGCAGCGCAGGCCAATGGAGTCTTGTCCGCCAGCAGCCGCGCGGGCCACGCCGTCGCGGCGCGGCAAGATCAGGGTGAGCGGACCGGGCCAGAAGGCGTCGATCAGCTGTTGCGCAAAGGCCGGCACGCTGGCCGCGTAGTCGCTCACCTGCGCCTTTGAAGCCACATGCACGATGAGCGGATGCTCTGCGGGGCGGCCCTTGGCGGCAAACACCTTGGCCACGGCCGAGTCTTGGGAGGCGTCGGCACCCAGGCCATACACGGTTTCGGTGGGCAGGGCCACCAGCTCCCCGGCACGCAGCTGCAGCGCCGCCTGGGCAATGGCGGCCGGGTCGCTGCCGGGCAGGATCATGTATCGAGCCCGGGCAGGCCCAGCAGCTCGGCGCAGCGGCGCGCCGTGGCCTGCACGCTGGCCAGGTCTGTGCCGGTCACCGTGAGGTGGCCCATCTTGCGGCCCACGCGCGCCTCGGCCTTGCCGTAGAGGTGCAGGTGGGTGCCGGGCAGGGCCAGCACCTGCGCCCAGTCGGGCGTGCGCTCGCGGCCCTGCGCATCGAACCAGATGTCGCCCAGCAGGTTGAGCATGAGTGCGGGTGAATGCTGGCGCGGCTGGGGCAGCGGCAGGCCCGCCATGGCATGGACCTGCA
>CANGYC010000109.1 GCA_947457975.1 Comamonadaceae bacterium
GCCCCTGGGGGCATGCGCTCTTGGTGTTCAGCCTGCTCGCCTGCTATGCGGTGGACCGCGCGAGCTACCGCGCGCTGGGCCTGTCGGCCTGGCTGCCCCTGCGGGCCCTGCTGACGGCGGTGGCCTCGGTCAGCGTGGCTCTGGGTGCGCTGGCCTACTGGTTGACCTGAGCCTTCTTTTTAGCGCCCGCGCAGAAAGAGCGCGTCGAGTTCCTTGAGGCTGAGCTGCCGCCAGGTCGGTCGGCCATGGTTGCACTGGTCCGAGCGCTCGGTGGCCTCCATCTGCCGCAGCAGCGCATTCATTTCTTCGAGCGTGAGTTTGCGGTTGGCGCGCACCGCCCCGTGGCAGGCCATGGTGGCCAGCAGTTCATTGCGTGCCCGGGTCAGCACCTGGTGGTCATCGTGCTGCGCCAGTTCGGCCAGCACGCTGCGTGCCAGTTCCACCGGGTCACCCTGGGCCAGGGTGCTGGGCACGGCCCGCACGGCCAGGGTCTTGGGTGAGAGCGGGGCCACCTCCAGGCCCAGGGCCTGCAGGGTGTTTGCGGACGCCTGGGCGGTGGCGATTTCCTGGGGCGTGGCCGCGAAGCTGGCCGGAATCAAGAGGGGCTGGCTGGCCAGGGCGGCCTCGTCAAGCTGGGTCTTGAGCCGCTCATAGACGATGCGCTCGTGCGCAGCATGCATGTCCACGATGACCAGGCCCTGGCTGTTTTCTGCCAGGATGTAGACGCCTTGCAGCTGCGCGATGGCGCGGCCCAGCGGCCAGTCGCCCGACGGCAGCTCGGAGGGCTGGGCCTGGGCAGACCAGCTCGCCAGGGCTGGTGAGGGCTCGGCGGCAATCAGCGCAGCCGCTGCCGGTGCAGCGCTGGGCCACATCGCGGCGAAGTCGTCGATGCCACGGTCCTGCCGGGGTGACAGGCTCATGCCAGTCTGCTGCCAGGGACGGGCGGGACTGGCGACACTGGGCCAGGCGGGTGGCGCGGCGGTTTCAAGGGGCGCGGAAGCAATGCCATGGCCCAGACCGGCGCGGGGTGCCGCCAGCGCGTTTTCCAGAGCGTGGCGCACCGCTTGGTGCACCTCGCGGCTGTCACGAAAGCGCACCTCGATCTTGGTCGGATGCACGTTCACATCCACTCGGGTGGCATCCATCTCCACGTACAGGGCATAGAGCGGCTGGCGCTGGCCGTGCAGCACGTCTTCGTAGGCCGAGCGTGCGGCGTGCGTGAGCACCTTGTCGCGCACGTAGCGGCCGTTGACGTAGGCAAACTGCAGGTCGCCGCGCGCGCGGGCGAGGTCCGGCAGGCCTGCGCGGCCCCAGACTCGGATGTGCGGGCCAGGCCCGCTGCTGTGGTGGTCCACCACCACCGACTGCTCGGCAAAGGCCTCGCCCATGACGTCGGACAGGCGCTGTGCCAGTGCGGCGGCCGGGTCGCTGCGGGCGGCGCGCCACTGCTCCATGAGCTTGCCCTCGTGCCAGATGGAAAAGCCCACATCGGGCCGCGCCAGGGCATGGCGGCGCACAGCCTCGATGCAGTGCGCCAGCTCGGTGGCGTCGGTTTTGAGGAATTTGCGGCGCGCGGGTGTGGCGTAAAACAGCTCACGCACCTCCACCGTGGTGCCCACGGCGCGCGCGCCTGGCTTGAGCTCGCCGGTGCGGCCGTCAAGCTGCCAGCCGTGCTCGGCATCGGCCGTGCGCGAGAGTACGCTCATGTCGGCAATCGAGTTGATGGCGGCCAGGGCCTCGCCCCGAAAACCCATGGTCTGCACGGACTGCAGCTCATCGAGTGAGGTGATCTTGCTGGTGGCGTGGCGCTTGAGCGCGATTGGCAGCTCCTCGCGGCGGATGCCCATGCCGTCGTCCTCGATGCGGATCAGGCGCACGCCGCCGGCTGACAGGCGCACCACCACCTCGGTGGCCCCGGCGTCCAGGGCGTTGTCCACCAGCTCTCGCACCACGGAGGCGGGGCGCTCAACCACTTCGCCAGCGGCGATCTGGCTGATGAGTTCATCGGGGAGTTCGCGGATGGCGCGGCGGGGCGGTGAGGTCACGGCCGGGATTGTAGGAGGCCCATGCCAGAATCCTGCCCCATGGAACTGGTGACTTTTCTGATCGACTTCATCCTGCACGTGGACCGCTACCTGGAGGCCTTCACGCGCGACCACGGCACCTGGGTCTACGCCCTGTTGTTTGCCATCGTGTTTGTGGAGACGGGCCTGGTCATCATGCCGTTCCTGCCGGGCGACTCACTGCTGTTCATCACCGGGGCATTGGCCGGTGCAGGCCTGCTGAACTTGCCCTTGGTGATGGCTCTGCTGCTGGTGGCCGCCATCCTGGGCGACCAGTGCAATTACCTGATTGGTCGCCACTTCGGCCCCCAGGTGTTCCAGTGGCCAAACTCACGATTTTTTAACCGCCAGGCCTTCGAGCAGGCGCATGCCTTTTATGAGCGTTATGGCGGCATCACGATCGTGATTGCGCGCTTCATGCCCTTTATCCGCACCTTCGCGCCTTTTGTGGCGGGCGTGGCCGAGATGGACCGCGGCAAATTCACTGCCTACAACGTGGGCGGTGCGCTGCTGTGGGTGGTGGGCCTGTGCGGCGCGGGTTACCTCTTTGGCAACCTGGCCTGGGTGCAGCAGCACCTGAGCAAGATCATCTGGGCCCTGATCATCGTGCCGGGCCTGCTGGCCCTGCTGGGCGCCTGGCGCGCCCGCCGCAGCGCTGCTTGAGCGCCGGCCACTGTCTGAGCCTCACATGGGGCGGTTGCGAGCCAGCGGCGGATTGCGCGCGAAGTAGCGCTCGATACCGCGCATCAGCGCGTCGGCGAGCTGGGTTTGGAAGGCCGGGTTGCGCAGCCGGATTTCCTCGTCCGGGTTGCTGATGAAGGCGGTCTCCACCAGCACGCTGGGAATGTCCGGCGCCTTGAGCACCGCAAAGCCAGCCTGCTCCACGCGGAGCTTGTGCAGCTTGCCCACGCGGCCGATCTCCCCCAGCATGGCGCCGCCCAATTGCAGGCTGTCGTTGATCTGCGCCGTGGTGCTCATGTCCAGCAGCGCCTGGCGCACGGCGTTGTCGCGCACGGGGATGTTCACGCCGCCCACGCCGTCGGCCGCGTTTTCCTTGTCGGCCAGCCAGCGTGCGGCGTTGCTGGTAGCGCCGCGCTCGCTGAGCACGAACACGCTGGCGCCCTGGGGTCGGGGGGTGAAGAAGGCATCGGCGTGGATACTGATGAAGAGGTCGGCCTGCACGCGCCTGGCCTTTTGCACGCGCACGTGCAGGGGCACGAAGAAGTCGCCGTCGCGGGTGAGGTAGGCGCGCATGTTGGGCCGGGCATTGATGCGCTCGCGCAGCAGCTGGGCCACCTGCAGCACCACGTCTTTCTCGCGGGTGCCGCCTGGGCCGATGGCGCCCGGATCCTCGCCACCATGGCCCGGGTCCAGCGCCACGATGATGAGCCGGTCGGTCTTGTTTCCTGCCGCACCCTGCGGCTGGGTTTGGGCGCTGCGCCTGGCCTGCTCGGCCATCAGTTCACCCAGGGGGTCTGCTGGCGGCTCCGTGGCCATGCTTTCGGTTCGGCCACGGGCCTGGAGTTTCTCGGCGATCAGGGCTTCGAGCGGGTCCTGCGCCACCGTGGGATAAAGGTCCATCACCAGTCGGTGCTGATAGGGCTCAACCGGCTTGAGGCTGAACACCTGGGGCGCCACCGCCTGCTTGAGGTCGATCACCAGACGCACCACGCCCGGTGCGTTCTGACCGACTCGGATGCCCGCGATGTTCGGGTCGTCTGCCTTGACCTTGGCCACCAGCTCCCTGAGTGCCGGCTGCAGTTCCAGGCCTGTGATGTCCACGGCCAGGCGGGGAGGGTCGGCAATCAGGATGTGCCGCGCCCGGATCGGCTCATTGGATTCCAGCGTGACCCGGGTGTAGTCCTTGGCGGGCCAGACGCGCACGGCCAGGATCTCGGCGCCATAGGCGATTTCGCGCGCGCCCAGCAAGAGCACCACGCCACCGGCCTGGAGCAGGCGGCGCCGCTGGCGGTCGGGCCGGGTGCTCATGTGCAGGCGGCCACCAGGGCGTCACCCCGGAGGCTGAAGCTGTGTAGAGCCACCTGGCGAGGTCCTTCGGCCTGCTCGCCGTCGTGGGCCTGGCTGTGGATCTCAATCACCAGGTCGGGCGTGGGCAGCCGGCCCTGGGCCTTGTCGGGCCACTCCACGAGCTGGAAGCCGGGCGCGGCGAATACATCGCGAAAGCCCGCTTCCTCCCATTCGTCGGGATCTTTGAAGCGGTAGAAGTCGAAGTGGGCAATGGCCAGTGCAACGCCCTCCAGCAGCACTTGGTAGGTCTCCACCACGGCATAAGTGGGGCTTTTGATGCGGCCGACCACGCCCAAGGCATGCAGCAGGTGGCGTGCGAAGGTGGTTTTGCCGGCGCCCAGGTTGCCGCGCAGCTCAATCAGCGCATTGCCGGCAGGCTCAAGCGCGCGCAGGGCCTGAGCCAGCCGCTGGGCAAAGGCCTCGGTGCCGCGCTCGTGCTGCCAGACCGTGCTTCCTACAATGCCAGGATGATCCAGGGCGGCCATGAATTCGTGTCTTTGATTCGGGAGTGGGCGAGGGCGCTGGGATTTTCTCAAATCGGCGTCGCCGGCGTGGACTTGCGTTCGGCAGAGCCTGGATTATCGGCCTGGCTGGCCGCAGGTTTTCATGGCCAGATGGATTACATGGCCGCCCACGGCATGAAGCGGGCCCGACCGGCCGAATTGCTGCCCGGCACCGTGAGCGTGATCACCGCGCGCATGGACTACCTGCCGCGCCAGGCCCCGGCCGACTGGGCCGAGCGAGAACTCCAACGCCTTCAGCGCCCGGGCGAGGCTGTGGTGTCGGTTTACGCCCGGGGCCGGGATTACCACAAGGTGCTGCGATCTCGCCTGGCCCAGCTGGGTGAGCGCATCGCCGCCCAGGTGCAGCCCCTGGGTTATCGGGCATTTACCGATTCGGCCCCCGTGATGGAGGCCGAGCTCGCCGCCCGCAGCGGTTTGGGCTGGCGCGGCAAGCACACCCTGGTGCTGCACCGGGAGGCCGGCTCGATGTTTTTTCTGGGCGAGATCTTCCTGGACATGCCGCTGCCGCCCACCGAGCCGGTGGAGGCGCACTGCGGCAGCTGCAGCGCTTGCATGGACCTGTGCCCGACCGGTGCCATCGTGGGGCCGCAGCGCCTGGATGCCCGGCGCTGTATTTCCTACCTGACCATCGAGCACGCAGGGCCCATTCCCGAGGAGCTGCGCCCGCTCATGGGCAACCGCATCTACGGCTGCGACGACTGCCAGTTGGTCTGCCCCTGGAACAAGTTCGCCCAGCGCAGTGCGCTGCCCGATTTCGACGAGCGTGCGCCCCTGAGCGGCCAGACCTTGCTGACGCTATGGCGCTGGACCGAGGAGGATTTCTTGCGCCACACCGAGGGCAGCCCAATCCGGCGCATCGGCCATGAACGCTGGCTGCGTAACCTGGCCGTAGCCCTGGGCAATGCCCGCTCAGCCCCGGGCGCGGACCGCCAGGCCCTGGGTGAGGCCCTTCGGGAGCGCCTGGACCACCCGAGCGCGCTGGTGCGAGAGCACCTGCACTGGGCGCTGGCGCAGTGATCAGCGGTCGGCCAGGCCCATGGCAAAGGGCAAGCTGAGCAACCCGGCCAGGGTGGAGAGTGTCACCAGGCCCGCCACCATGGGGCCGTTGTAGCCCATGCGCGCGGCCAGCACGTAGGCGCTGGAGGCCGTGGGCAGGGCGGAAAAAGCCAGCAGCACCGTGGCCTGTACAGGCGCCAGGTTCAGCAGGCGCCCCACACCAAAGGCGACCAGGGGCAGCAGGAAGTGTTTGATGGTCAGCAAGCTCACCGCCAGGGTCTTGGCATGGGCCAAGGTGCCCAGGCGCATGCCCGCGCCGGCGGCCATCAGGCCTAGCACCAGGGAGCTCGCGCCCAGCCGGCCCACGCTGGGTTCGAGCCAGGTGGGCAGCCGAAAGCCCAGGAGGTTGGCCAGCAGCCCCGAGGCCGTGGCGATGATCAGCGGGTTGCGCAGCAACTCCCGACCGAAGTGGCGCTGCGCGTGCCGCGCCATGGGCCAGACCGCGCCGATGTTGAAGATGGGCACGCACACGCCGATGAGCACCGCGATCAGCAGCAGGCCCTGCGCGCCGGCCAGGCGTTCGGCCATGGCCAAGCCGATGAAGGAGTTGAAGCGAAAGCCGATCTGCGCCGCCGCCGCATGGTCGCGCACGTCGATGCGGCGACCCACCCAGGGCAGCCAGGGCAGGGCATACGACAGGCCAATGCCCGCCGCCGCCACCGCCAGCCCGCCCACGATGAGGTTGGAGGCGGCCAGCAGGTCCAGCGGGCTCTTTACGATGGAGTGAAAGAGCAGGACCGGGAAGAGGAAAAAATAGACCAGTCTTTCGACCGGTTCCCAGACCGAGCGATCGAGCGCGGTGTAGCGGCAGATCAGGTAGCCGCACAGAATCAGGGAGAAGTCGGGCAGCAGCAGTTGCAGGTAGCTCACCACCTGAGAATAACCGCTGAGCCATGGGGCCTCTGGGTTTTACCCAGCCCCTGGCCCTTCGCGGCTGCACTACGATTCGGTCTATGCCGGCCAAAGGGTGCCGGCGTGGGCCTCTCGGGCTCCGACCTTCTTTCAATACAAAGGATTCGCACATGCTTCGTCGCTCTTTCCTGGTGCCTGCACTGGCTTGCACGGCCCTCAGCCTCGCCACCGGTGCTGCCTGGGCCCAGGCCTACCCCAATAAAGCCGTCAAGCTGGTGGTGCCCTTTGCCCCGGGTGGCACCACCGACATCATCGCCCGCACCATTGCCGAGCCCCTGGGCAAGGTCTTGGGTCAGAGTGTGGTGGTGGAAAACCGCGCTGGCGGTGGCGGTGTGGTCGGCGCCAATGAGACGGCCAAGTCCGCCCCCGATGGCTATTCGCTGGGGATGGCCACGGTGTCCACCACGGCCGCCAACCCGGCCATCAACCCCAAGATCCCCTACAACGTCGCCACCGATTTCACGCCCATCATCAACATCGCGGCCACGCCCAACATCATTGCCGTGCACCCGAGCTTTCCGGCCAAGAACTTCAAGGAGTTCCTCGCTGAGATCAAGCGCAACCCCGGCAAGTACTCCTACTCCTCGTCCGGCACGGGCGGCATCGGCCACCTGCAGACCGAGCTCTTCAAGAGCCTGACCGGCACCTTCATCACCCACATTCCCTACCGCGGCGCTGGCCCGGCCCTGAACGACACCGTGGCTGGCCAGGTGCAGATCATTTTTGACAACCTGCCCTCGGCGCTGCCTTTCATCCAGCAAGGCCGCCTGGTGCCCATCGTGGTGGCAGCACCCCAGCGCCTGGCTGTGCTGCCCAACGTGCCAACCTTCAAGGAGGTGGGGCTGGAGCCGGTCAACCGCATGGCCTACTACGGCATCCTTGGCCCCAAGGGCCTGTCCAAGGAAGTCATCGACAAGATCAGTGCCGGCACCCGCAAGGCCCTGGAAGATCCGGCCGTGCGCAAGCGCATTGAGGACACTGGCTCTCTGATCGTGGCCAACACGCCCGAGCAGTTTGCCGAGCAGATGAAGGCCGAGTTCGAGGTCTACAAGAA
>CANGYC010000110.1 GCA_947457975.1 Comamonadaceae bacterium
ACACCAGGCGCTGCGCCGTGCCATCAGGCCCCGCCAGCCAGCCGCGCAGCAGGGAGCCCACCAGGGCGTAGGTCAGGTTGCTGGTGAAGGCATAAAACAGCATCACGGGCAGCACCCAGGCAAAGCGCAGGCCAGGGTTGTCATGGCCGGCCACCCAACCGCTGACGATGGCCAGCGCCAGCATCCAGGCCTTGATATTGACGAACTGCAGCGCCACGCCCTGCACGAAGCCGACTTTGAGCGACTCGTCCGAGGCCTGGCCCAGCTGGCGGGTGTGCGCCAGGCGCCAGGCCAGCCACAGCAGGTAACTCACCCCCACGACCTTGATGGCCCAGCCCAGCGCCGGCACGGCCACCACCAGGGCGCCCAGACCCAGGGCGCACAGGCTCAGCAGCACGCCCCAGCCCACGGGCACCGAGCAGACAAAGGGCATGGCCCGCCTGAGGCCAAAGTTGGCGGCCAGGGCGGTGGAGATGGTGGTGTTGGGGCCCGGCGTGAAGGTCATGGCCGTGGCCAGCACCAGCAGGGTCCAGAGTTCAGACAAAGGCATCAGGAAATGGCGGAGCGTGCGGGCCGCCATCATGGCACAGCCGGGCTCTTGAAAACGCGACCAAAGTCCCCATGTCGGCTTCCATGAGCACACAAACCCATTCCTTCCAGGCCGAAGTGGCGCAGCTGCTGCAGCTGGTCACCCACTCGCTTTATTCCAATCCCGATATCTTTCTGCGGGAGCTCATTTCCAACGCGTCCGATGCCTGCGACAAGCTGCGCTTCGAGGCCCTGAACGACAGCGCTCTGTTCGAAAACACGCCGGACCTGCAGGTCAAGGTCAGCTTTGACGCGCAGGCCCGCACCTTGACCATCGCCGACAACGGCATTGGCCTGACCAAGCAGGAGGCGATGGACAACCTCGGCACCATTGCCAAGAGCGGCACGCGCGAGTTCATGGCCAAGCTCTCGGGCGACCAGAAAAACGACGCGCAACTCATCGGCCAGTTCGGCGTGGGCTTTTACTCGGGCTTCATCGTGGCCGAGCAGATCACCGTGGAAAGCCGCCGCGCCGGGACGGCTGCCAATGCGGGTGTGCGCTGGACCAGCGCCGGCACGGGCAGCTTCGAGGTGGAGGACATCACGCGCCCTGAGCGCGGCACCAGCGTCATCCTGCACTTGAAGGAAGACGCCTCGGAGTACCTCAACGCCTGGAAGCTCAAGGACATCATCAACAAGTACTCCGACCATATTTCCCTGCCCATCCTCATGCCCCAAGAGGAATGGAAAGAGGGCGAGAACGACCAGCCGGGCCAGATGGTGGCCACCGGCGAATGGGAGACCGTGAACAAGGCCACGGCCCTGTGGACGCGTGCCAAGAAAGACGTCACCCAGGAGCAGTACGACGAGTTCTACAAGCAGATCAGCTACGACCACGAGGCGCCGCTGGCCACCACGCACAACCGCGTGGAAGGCAGCACCGAGTACACCCAGCTCTTATTCCTGCCGGCCAAGGCGCCGCATGACCTCTACAACCGCGACAAGGCCGCGGGCGTGAAGCTCTACGTCAAGCGCGTGTTCATCATGGACGATGCCGAGGCGCTGCTGCCGGTGTACCTGCGCTTCGTCAAGGGCGTGGTCGATTCAGCCGACCTGCCGCTCAATGTCTCGCGCGAAATCCTGCAGGAAAGCCGCGCCGTCAAGGCCATCCGCGAGGGCAATACCCGCCGCGTGCTCTCCATGATCGAGGACCTGGCCGCTAACGAGCCCGAGAAGTTCAAGACCTTCTACGCCGAATTCGGCGCCGTGCTCAAGGAAGGCCTGGGCGAGGACACGGCCAACCGCGAACGCATCGCCAAGCTGCTGCGCTTTGCCTCCACCACCACCGACACCATGAGCGTGGGCCTGGCCGACTACAAGGCGCGCATGAAGGAAGGCCAGGAAGCGATTTACTACATCACGGCCGACACGCAGGCCGCCGCCAAGAACAGCCCGCAGCTGGAGATCTTCCGCAAGAAGGGGCTGGAGGTGCTGCTCATGAGCGACCGGGTCGACGAGTGGGCGCTGTCCTTCCTGCGCGACTTCGAGGGCACGCCCCTGCAGTCGGTGGCCAAGGGCCAGGTCGATCTGGGCAAGCTGCAGGACGAAGAAGAAAAGAAAGCCGCCGAGGAGGCCGAGACCCAGTTCAAGCCCGTGCTGGACAAGCTCAAGGAGGCCCTGAAAGACAAGGCCGCCGATGTGCGCGCCACCACGCGCCTGGTGGATTCACCCGCCTGCCTGGTGGTGCAGGACGGCGGCATGTCCATGCAGCTGGCCCGCATGCTCAAGGCCGCCGGCCAGCCCGCGCCCAGCGTCAAGCCCATTTTGGAGGTCAATGCCTCGCACCCCTTGGTCAAGAAAATCGAGGCGGCCGAAGGCAGCTTCGACGATCTGGCCCACATCCTGTTTGATCAGGCCCTGCTGGCCGAAGGCGGCCTGCCGGAGGATCCGGCCGCCTACGTGCGGCGCGTGAACGCGCTGCTGGCCTGAGAGCTCTTCGGCGTCCGCCATGACCCAGCCCCGCATCCTGGCCTTTGACATCTTCGGCACCGTGGTCGACTGGCACGGCTCCATCGTGCAGGAGGTGCAGGCCCTGTATCCGCAGGTCGATGCCAACGCCTTTGCGCTGGCCTGGCGCGCGGGCTACCAGCCGGCCATGCAGCGGGTGCGCTCAGGCGAGTTGGGCTGGACGCGCATCGATGAGTTGCACCGTCTCATTCTTGATGAGCTGCTGCCGCGCTTCGGCCTGGCTCACCTGGCCGAGGCCGATCGCGTGCATCTGAACCGTGTGTGGCATCGCCTCAATGCCTGGCCGGACGTCGTGGCGGGGCTGCAGCGCCTGAAGACGCGCCACACCATCACGTCCCTGTCCAACGGCAACATCGGCTTGCTCACGAACATGGCCAAGCGCGCAGGCCTGCCTTGGGACTGCATTCTCTCGGCCGAGGTGTTCCGGGCCTACAAGCCCGATGCAGCCACCTATCTGGGCGTGGCGCAGGTCTTCGATGTGTCGCCTTCAGAGGTGATGCTGTGCGCTGCGCACCACGACGACCTGGCGGCCGCGCGTGCCTGCGGCCTGCAGACCGCCTACATCGAGCGGCCGCTGGAGTTTGGCGCGCAGCACATCAAGGATGTCTCGCCCCAGCCCGGCAACGACCTGCATGCCCGCGACATGGGCCACCTGGCCGAGCTGCTGGGCTGCTGAGGCAGGCCTTTTAGTCGAAGCCGCAGGCCTGGCGCACGGGTGCGTTGTCGGCGTCCGTGAGCAGCTCGATCAGCTGCCGCGCCGCTGCAGCGCCAGGGGCGCCGCGCACCACCGCTGCGGTGTACACGGTCAGCAGCTCAAAGCCCGGCGGCAGCATGCCGCACAGCGACACGCCTGGCGTGTTGAGGATCTCGGTCACCTGGGTGCAGCCCACCAGGCCTTGTTGCCCGGCCTGCGCATCCCGGGCCATGGTGGCCATGGCCGTCTGGCCGTTCGGAAACACCCGCAGCCTGGAGGCCATGGTCTGGTCCAGGCCCAGGCGCTGCAGCACCTTCATGAAGTGGATGCCCGCCGTGGCCTTGACCGGGTCGGGAAAGTAGATCGCCTGGGCGGCGGCCAGCGTGCGGGCCAGGGCCGCCTCGTCGCTCACGTCAACCGCGGCCTGGCCCTGCGGCACGCACACCCCCGTCTTGACCACGCCCAGCGGCCGGGCGCTGCCCGGCTCCAGGCGGCCGGCCGCCATCAGGTCTGCAATCAGGGCGTCCGAGAGGATGATGAGGTCGCAGGGCGTGCCGGCCAGCAGCGACTCTTTCATCTGGCCCACGGCACTGAAGGTGCCCTGGATGGACAGGCCCGTCAGCGCCTGGAAGCGGGGCTGGGTGCGGTTGACCAGGCCGTTGGCGGCGCCGCCGCTGAGCAGGTTCAAGGCGTTCATTCGAAGGGCGTGGCCAGGGTCAGTCGAGCTTGATGTTGGCGGTCCTGATCACGCCCGCCCACTTGGCGATGTCGTCATTCAGATACTTGGTGAAGGCCGCTTGGTTCATGACCATGGGCACGGCACCTTGGCGGCTCCACTGCTGCTTGAGCTCGGGCGTACCCACAATCTTGCTGATCGCGTCGTTGAGCCGGTTCACCACTTCCTGCGGCGTGCCACGGGGAGCCATGATGCCCAGCCAGATGGTGGACTCGTAGCCGGGCACGCCCGCTTCGCTGAGCGTGGGCACCTCAGGCAGCACGTCAGAGCGGGCGCGGCCGCTGGTGGCCAGGGCCTTGACCTTGCCGGCCTTGACCTGCTCGGTCATGGTGGTGACGGCATCGAACATCAGCTGCACCTGGCCGCCAATCACGTCGGTGCGGGCACCGGAGCTGCCCTTGTAGGGCACGTGCACCACGTCAATGCCCGCCATGCTCTTGAGCAGCTCGCCGGCCATGTGGTAGGGGGTGCCAGGGCCGGAAGAGGCGTAGTTCATCTTGCCCGGGTTGGCCTTGGCCTGGGCGAGTAGCTCGCGCAGGCTGTTGGCGCTCACACTGGGGTGCGCCACCAGCACCAGGTCAGAGTAATTGATGGGTGCCACGCCCACGAAGTCGCGCATCAGCTGGAAGGGCTTGTTCGGGATCAGCGTTTCGTTGACGGTGTGCGTGTTGCTCATCATGAGCAGGGTGTAGCCATCAGCGGGGGCCTTGGCCGCGAGGTCGGTGCCGATCACCGAGCCGCCACCGGGCCGGTTCTCCACCACAAAGCTCTGGCCCAGGCTGTCCGAGAGGCGCTGGGCAATGAAGCGGGCGTACACGTCGGCCGGGCCGCCTGTGGCAAAGGGCACCACGATCTTGACGGGCCGGTTCGGGTAGGCCTGGGCGGAGGCCGGGGCCTGCGCCATCACGGCGGCCAGGCCCACCAGGGCCAGGGCCGAGCGAATGAATTGCTTGCGTTGCATGAATGGGTTTCCTTGAATGGGGTGGGGGGTTTACTCGACCTTGCCGATGCGCTTGACCACCTCGGCCATGCGCCGGGCGTCGGCTTGGACATAACGTTCGAAATCGGGGCTGTCCTGGTAGAGGATGGGGCTGCCGGCGTTGCCGATCACCTCACGCACCTTGGCGTCCTGGGCGGCGGCGCGGGCGGCCGCGCGCAGGCGCTGCGCGATCGGCTCGGGCGTGCCTGCCGGAATAAACAGACCCGACCACTGGGCGTACTCTGCGTTGTAGCCGGTGTCCTTGAGCGCGGGGGCATCAGGCATGCTCGCCAGCGCGCTCGTGCCCCAGTGGCCGAGCACGCGCAGCTTGCCGGCCCTGACGTGCTGCAGCACCGTCGCGGGGCCGGACGAGACCGCCTCGATCTGCCCGCCCAGCAGGGCCACCACGGCAGGCCCTGCGCCCGTGAAGGGCACGTGCGTGAGCTTGATGCCGGCGGTCTGCGCCAGGATTTCCATGGGCACGTGCATGGTGCCGTAGTTGCCCGAGGAGCCGTAGTTGATGGCGCCGGGCCGGCGCTTGGCGTCGTCCACAAAGTCCTTGACGGTCTTCCAGGGCGAATCGGCCCGCACGGCCAGCACCGTCGGGTCGGCCGTGAAGCGCGCGATCGGACGCAGGTCCTGCAGCGCAAACATGGCCGGGCGGTTCAGGATCACGTCGGCTTCAGGGATCACCGTGAGCGAGGACAGCGCCAAGAGCACGGTGTAGCCGTCCGGCTTGGCCTTGGCGGCCAGGCCCATGCCAATGCCGCCGCCGGCACCGGCCTTGTTTTCAATGACGACGCTCTGGCCGAGTTCGCGCGAGAGTGCCTCGGCCACGGGGCGGGCCACGATGTCGGCCAGGCCGCCGGGCGGGAAGGGCACGATCATGGTGATGGGGCGGGCTGGCCAGGCGCCCTGTGCGCTCGCCCAGGTGGCGGCGCCCAGCAGCAGGCTGCCCAGAAGCAGGGAACGTCGTTGCATGTGTGTCTCCATGTTGAATTGGCTCGATCGAGCGCTGATTGTTTACGATCCTAAGTGCCCCTGTGGGCCGCTCCGACTCTGGGATTCCCTAGTCGGGTATGGCCTGCGCCCCGAGGCTGCTCAGGGGCCTCTTGGTGTAGGGCCCTCAGGCCACCAGCGGCGCTTGCTGCATGGCCTCGGTCTGCTCCACCAGCATGTCGACCTGGCCCTTCCAGTAGTCGCTGGAGCCGAACCACGGGAAATTGGGCGGGAAGATCGGGTCGCTCCAGCGTTGGGCCAGCCAGGCGCTGTAGTGCACCAGCCGCAGGGTGCGCAGCACCTCAATGAGCCGCAGCTCGCGCCGGTCCAGTTCGCGGAACTCCTCGTAGCCGTCCACCAGGGCGCCCAGTTGCTGCAGCTGCTGGGGGCGTTCTCCCGACAGCAGCATCCACAGGTCTTGCACGGCCGGGCCCGTGCGGGCATCGTCCAGGTCCACAAAGTGCGGCCCGGCCCCCGGGCTGCCTTCCGGCGTCCAGAGGATGTTGCCCGGGTGGCAGTCGGCATGCAGGCGGATGAGCTGCAGCTCGCCTTGGCCCGCCACCTCGTCCCAGATGTCGCGCGCCACCTGCAGCGCCTCCTCGAACGCACGCTCCCAGCGCGAGGCCATGTCCAGCGGCAAGTACTCGCCCGCCAGGAGCACCTGGCGGCTCGCCTCACCGTAGGTCTGCGGGTTCAGTGCCGGCCGGTGCATGAAGGGCCGCTGCGCGCCCACCGTGTGCAGCCGCCCCAGGAATCGGCCTATCCATTCCAGCACGTTCAGGTCTTCGAGCTCAGGCCTGCGCCCGCCCCGGCGCGGGCTCACGCTGAAGGAAAAGCCCGCATGGTGATGCAGCGTGTGGCCCTGCAGCACCAGGGCGGCCACCATGGGCACCTCGGCCGCCAACAGTTCGGCGGCCAGCGCATGCTCTTCTTGAATCTGCGCATCGCTCCAGCGCCCGGGGCGGTAAAACTTGAGCACCACGCTCTGCCCGGCGGCCAGGCCAGTGTCGGGCGCGGCGTCTTCCAGGCTGGCCTGGTACACCCGGTTTTCATAACTCGACAGGGCCGTCAGCCGCCCGTCGCCAAAAAGCCCCACGCTGGCCAGGGCATCCAGCACCACGTCGGGGGTCAATTGGTCATACGGATGCAGGCTTTCGGTGGTCATCTGGCGATTGTGCCCCCTGACACTTGACGCTAAAGATAAGCATGCATATTATTTGCACTTTCTGGAAATCTATTTATCCCCTCTGAGGAGACTAGGCATGTCTGCAGCTGAAAAATCTTTGCCAGTGCTCGTGGCCGGTGGTGGCATCGGCGGTGTCGCCGCCGCCTTGGCCCTGGTGCGCCAGGGTTTCAAGGTCCAGGTGTTCGAACAAGCGCCCGAAATCGGTGAAATCGGCGCGGGCATCCAGCTCGGCCCCAATGCCTTCCATGCCTTTGACGCCTTGGGCGTGGGCCAGAAGACCCGCAGCCGATCGGTGTTCACCGACTTCATGGTGATGCACGACGCACTCGACGGCTACCAGGTCGGCAAGATCCCCACCGACGAAAAGTTCCGCCAGCGCTTTGGCAATCCCTACGCCGTGATCCACCGCGCCGACGTGCATTTCTCCCTGCTCGAAGGCGCGCAGGAA
>CANGYC010000111.1 GCA_947457975.1 Comamonadaceae bacterium
ATGTGGCTGACCTTTGCCACCTTCGTCGGCTATGCCGTGGTCTACACCGTGGTGCTCAAGCCCATGACGCCGCAGAACATCGTCATCGGCGGCGCCTCCGGCGGCATGCCGCCCGTGCTGTGCTGGGCTGCCATGACGGGCGAAGTGGGCCCCGAAGCGCTGATCCTGTTCCTCATCATCTTCCTGTGGACTCCGCCGCACTTCTGGGCGCTGGCGCTGTACCGCGTGGAGGATTACCGCAAGTCGGGCCTGCCCATGCTGCCCGTGACGCACGGCAACGAGTTCACGCGCTTGCAGATCCTGCTCTACACCCTGGTGCTGTTTGCGGCCTGCCTCATGCCCTTTGTGTTCCAGATGAGTGGCTGGCTCTACCTGGTGGTGGCCGTGGTGCTCAGCGTCATGTTCACCTGGTACGGCTTCAAGCTCTGGCGCGAGTACTCCGACGAGCTGGCCCGCAAGACCTTTCGCTTCTCGCTGATCCACCTCTCCGTGCTCTTTGCCGCCTTCCTGCTGGACCACTACATCCGATGACTTCCTTCCTGCCTTACCGCCGTTGGCTCCTGGCTGCTGCCGTTCTGGGCCTGGCCGCCTGCTCGCCGGGCAAGCCGCAGTTCAAGAGCATTGACATCACCGGTGCGGACTACGCCCGCGACTTTGCGCTGCCCGACCAACATGGCCAGCTGCGCCGCATGGCCGATTTCAAGGGACAGGCCGTGGTGGTGTTCTTCGGCTTCACGCAGTGCCCCGATGTGTGCCCCAGCGCCATGGCGGAACTGGCCGAGGTCAAGCGCAGCCTGGGCGCCGACGGTGCGCGCCTGCAGGGCCTTTTCATCACGCTCGACCCCGAGCGCGACACGCCCGAAGTGCTCAAGGCCTACATGGCCAATTTCGATCCCAGCTTCCTGGCCTTGCGACCCACGCTGGAGCAGCTGCCCCAGGTGGCCAAGGACTTCAAGATCTTCTACAGGAAGGTCGAGGGCCAGACGCCCACCAGCTACACGCTAGAACATGGCTCCGGCCGCTATGTGTACGACCCCCAGGGCCGCGTGCGTCTTTTTGCCCGGCACGAGCTTGGCGCCGCCGCCTTGGCCGGTGACCTGAAGATCTTGCTGGCGGGCAAGTAAGCCGCGCGGCAGGCCTCAGGCCCCGATCGCCCAGGGGACTGGGCTTCTACTTTGCCCAGGGGACGGGGCTTCTACTGGATGTTCTGGCGGCGAATGATTTCGCCCAGCGCCTGCGTATCCGCTTCAATGCGGTGGCGTAGGCCCTCCGGGGCCGAGCCGATCACCTGCCAGCCCTGCTGGAACAGCCTGGCGCGCATCTCGGGCGCGCGCACGATCTCGCTGACGGCGGCGGCCACTTTGTGCACGTGTGCTCGGGGCATGCCTGACGGCGCCGCCACCGCGTTCCAGATCTCCAGCTGGTAGTTCTTTACGCCGGCCTCGGCGAGGCTGGGCACCTCGGGCGCCAGGATGCTGCGGCCCGTGCTGGTGGTGGCCAGCATGCGCAGCCGGCCGTTGCGGGCCTGCGCGGCCGCCAGGGCGGGGGGCAGCAGCGCGGCCTGGATCTGACCGCCCAGCATGGCGGTGATCACCTGCGGGTTGCCGGGGTAGGGCACATGCACCGGCGCCATGCCGGCACGTGCCTTGAGTAATTCCATTCCCAGGTGGGCCACCGTGCCCACCCCGGGCGAGCCGTAGCTCCATTGCGCCCCAGCCTGCTGCGCCTGGGCCAGCCAGGCGGCGGCCGTGGCACCGGGTGCCTCGGCCGGCACGGTGAGCACCAGCGGTGCCGAGCCGATGAGGCTGACGGGTGCCAGGTCCTTGAGCGGGTCGTAGCCCAGCTGCGGGTTGAGGATGCGGGCAATCGTCATGTTGCCGTTGATCATCAGGCCCAGGGTGTGGCCGTCGGTGGACTTGGCCACGAAGTCGGCAGCGATGTTGCCGCCTGCGCCCACCTTGTTTTCCACGATCACGGTCTGCCCCAGCGCCCGGCCCAGGGGCTCGGCCAGCAGGCGAGCGGTGAGGTCGGGGCTGGAGCCTGGTGGAAAACCCACCACCAGGCGCAGCGTCCGGGTGGGCCATTCGGCGGCTTGGAGCGAGGTGCTCAGTCCCAGTCCCGAGAGCAGGGCAAGCAGGGCGTGGCGGCGGTCAAACGTCATGGGGGCATCCATCAATCAAGGAGGGGCGGCTGCATTGTGGCGCAGCCCGGCCACGAATGAAAAACCCGGCCGCGGCCGGGTGTCCAAGACAGGCTGAGCGGACTCAGGCGTAGGCCGCCAGGGCCTTGCGCATTTTCTTCATGGCGGCCGCCTCGATCTGGCGGATGCGTTCGGCGCTCACCTGGTACTCGGCGGCGAGTTCATGCAGTGTCATGCCGCCCGAGCCGTCGTCATTGACCTTGAGCCAGCGCTCTTCCACGATGCGGCGTGAACGCGCGTCGAGTTCTTCCAGAGCCGCCGCGATGCCGTCGCTGGCCAGCACATCCCGCTGGTGCGATTCCATCAGCGCGGTGGGCTCGTGGCTGGCATCCGACAGGTAAGCGATGGGGCCGAAGCTGTCCTCGCCCTCGTCGGCGGGTGTGGGGTCCAGCAGCACGTCGCCGCCGGCCATGCGCATCTCCATCTCGATGACTTCTTCGCGCTTGACATTGAGCGTGCGCGCCATCGAGTCGATCTGCTCCTCGGTGAGCGTATCGCGGTGGGTGGGCGCGTTCGTGTCGTCCTTGAAGCCCTGCTTCATGGAGCGCAGGTTGAAGAACAGCTTGCGCTGCGCCTTGGTCGTGGCCATCTTGACCATGCGCCAGTTCTTGAGGATGTACTCGTGGATTTCTGCCTTGATCCAGTGCAGGGCATAGCTCACGAGGCGCACGCCCTGGTCGGGGTCGAAGCGCTTGACGGCCTTCATCAGGCCGATGTTGCCTTCTTGAATCAGGTCGCCATGCGGCAGGCCGTAGCCCAGGTACTTGCGGGAAACAGACACCACCAGGCGCAGGTGCGAGAGCACCAGACGGCTGGCTGCTTCTAGGTCGTTGTGTTCTTTCAGGCGCCGCGCAAAGGCCTGCTCCTCTTCCAGACTGAGCATGGGAAAGCGGTTCACGGCGGAAATGTAGGCGTCCAGGTTGCCCAGCGGGGGCATCAGGCTGGCGCCGCCCCAGGGGTTGGCAAGCGTCAGGGCACCCGAATTCACAGCGGTATTCGTCATGCTTGACTCCTTTCGGTCATGGAGTTGATATTAGCACTCTCCGGTCTTGAGTGCTAATGGCAAGGGACACGCGGCGGGCGGGACCCAAGCCAAACGGCTCATTCTTTGTTGGAGCCCATGCAGATCTGAAAGTTCATGGACGCGCATGTAAAAAAAGCATCCGGGCAGCAGCCCGAGCGCTCGGGCTAGGCCCCTTTTTTAATGGCGGGGCGGCTCTGGTGGCAGATCCCGGGCTTGCACGTCGGAGACGGATTGGGGCCGCACCAGTCGGCTAGACAGGGGGGTGTCCGGCGCCGGTGAAGCGTCGGCCTCCTGTGGCTGACCAGGCTGCCGGGGCCAGAGGCCCTCTCTGCTGAAACCGCCCTGCCCGAAGGCTCCGCCGAAGCGCCGCAGGTCTTCAAAGCGCCCGCGCACCGCCAGCTGGGGCCGGCGCCCGAGCAGCAGGTTCACCAGGGCCCAGGTGAGCAGGACCAGCAGGCCCAGGCTGAGCACACCCAGGGCCAGCAAGGTGGCCAGGGTCCAGAGGATGAGCCGCAGCGCGGTGCGCAGGGCGCCGGAGATGAGGTCTGCAAAGGACATGTGCGGCTCAGTTGGGGACGGCAGGGGTCAATGCAAGCCCAAGCCAGGGCTGTCAGCTCAGCAGGGCCTGCGCGAACTCCCGCGCATTGAAAGTTTCCAGGTCCTCGAGCTTCTCGCCCACGCCGATGAAGTACACCGGCACCGGCCGCCAGTCCGGGTGCTGTTTCTGGCGCTCGGCGGCCCAGAGCGCAATGGCCGCCAGCACGCCGCCCTTGGCTGTGCCATCGAGCTTGGTGACGATCAGGCCGGTAAGCGCCAGGGCCTCGTCGAAGGCTTTGACCTGGACCAGCGCATTCTGGCCAGTGTTGCCATCGATCACCAGCAGCACCTCGTGCGGGGCCGTGGCCTCGGCCTTGGTGATGACGCGCTTGATCTTCTTGAGCTCCTCCATCAGGTGCAGCTGCGTGGGCAGGCGGCCTGCCGTGTCGACCAGCACCACGTCCTTGCGGCGCGCCTTGCCGGCCGAGACGGCATCAAAGCTCACCGCGGCCGGATCGCCGCCTTCTTGGCTCACGATCTCCACCGTGTTGCGCTCGGCCCAGACCACCAACTGCTCGCGCGCGGCGGCCCGGAAGGTGTCGGCCGCGGCCAGCAGCACCGAGGCGCCTTCGTCGGCCAGGTGCCGCGTGAGCTTGCCAATGGAGGTGGTTTTGCCCGCGCCATTGACGCCGGCGACCATGATCACGGTCGGCTGCTGCTCGCCAATCACCAAGGCGCGTTCCAGCGGCCGCAGCAGGCTGGCCAGCGACTCCACCAGAATGTTCTTCACCGCCACGGGATGTGTGACACCGCTGTCTTTGACGCGCCGCCGCACATCGGCCAGCAGGTACTCCGTGGCGGCCACGCCGCTGTCGGCCATCAGCAGGGCCGTTTCTAGTTCCTCGTAGAGCGCCTCATCAATCTGTGTGCCGGTGAATACACTGGCGATGCCGCTGCTGGTCTTGCGCAGGCCGTCGCTCAGGCGGCTGAGCCAGCGGGCTCGCGCAGGAGCCGCAGCCGTTTCGGTCTGGATGCCGATGGGCGCCACCAGGGCGCTGCCGATCAGGCTGCCATCGACAGGCGCTGCCGCAACGCTTGCTGATCCGGGTGCCGGGGCCGGCGGGGCCGCTGCGGCAGCTTCGCTCTGGGGCGGGCCGTCCGGGGAGGGCGGCGCACCGGGGGTGAGCAACTTCTTGAAGAAACTGAACATGAAGAGGTCTTTACAGTCTGGTTATTCTATGAAACCCCTTCCTGATGCCATGCCCACTCATTTCTTGTCCTGGTTTGTCCAAGTCCTCCTGCTGAGCGGCCTGTGCCAGGCGCCAGTCCTTTGGGCGCAGGGGACGCCGGCAACCGCACCCCAGCCAGCCTCGAGCGCCAGCCAAGTGCAGGACGTGCACCGCTTCACTCTGGGCAATGGCATGGACCTCATCGTCAAGCCTGACCGCCGCGCGCCCACCGCCGTGCACATGCTCTGGGTACGCGTGGGCTCCATCGACGAGGTGGACGGCAGCTCGGGCATCGCACATGTGCTCGAGCACATGATGTTCAAGGGCACGCCCTCCGTGAAACCCGGCGAGTTCTCCAGGCGCGTGGCGGCCCTCGGTGGCCGCGAGAATGCTTTCACTTCACGCGATGCCACGGCCTACCACCAGCAGGTGCCGGCCAACCGGCTGCGCGAGGTGATGGCGCTCGAGGCCGACCGCTTTGCCAACAACAGCTGGCCCGATGAGGAATTTCGCCGCGAGATCGAGGTCATTAAGGAAGAGCGCCGCCAGCGCGTCGACGATTCGCCCCGCGCACAGCTCTACGAGATGGCGCAGGCCACCCTGTTCAGCGCCTCGCCCTACCGCCGCCCCATCATTGGCTGGATGAACGACATTGAATCGCTCACCCCCGAAGAGGTCCGTGCCTTCCGCACGCGCTGGTACGTGCCGGCCAATGCGGCGGTGGTGATCGCAGGCGATGTGGACGTGGCCCAGGTGCGCCGCTGGGCCGAAGAAACTTATGGCCGCATTCCCCCTGGCGCTGTGCCCGCGCGCAAACCCCGCACCGAGCCGCCGCAGACCGGCCCGCGCCGCCTGGAGCACCGAGCCCGCAGCAGCCAGGCCTATCTGAGTCTGATGTTCAAGGTGCCACAGGTGCAGCCCCAGGACCTGGCCGCCGACGTGATGCCTGCAGGCCCCAGCCGCGACGCCCTGGCGCTGACCGTGCTGTCCGCCGTGCTCGATGGTTACAGTGGCGCCCGCCTGGACCGCGCACTCACCCAGGGGCCCGACCGCGCGGCCCACGAGGTGGGGGCCTACAACGGGCTGTTCGGCCGAGGCCCGCAGATCTTCGTGCTCGATGGCGAGCCGGTGCCCGGCCGCAGCCCCGAGCAGCTGGCCCAGGCCCTGCGCGCCCAGGTGGCCGAGGTGGCGCGCTCGGGCGTGGCCGAGGATGAACTGCGGCGGGTCAAGACCCAATGGGTGGCCTCCGAAACCTACAAGCTCGACGCCCTGTTCAGCCAGGCGCGCGAGCTCGGCTCCAACTGGCTGCTGGGCTTCCCGCTCGATGCCATGCCGCGCCTGGTGAGGCACCTGCGCGGCATCACCGCAGCTGAGGTGCAGTCGGTGGCGCAGCGCTATTTCGGTGAGGAGCAGATGACCATGGCCGTGCTCGTGCCCCAGTCGGATGGCGCGCCCACCCGGGAGCGTCCAGCCCCGCGCACAGACGCGATCGAACGGAGATGAGGCCGTGAATCCATTCTTTTTCAAGCGGCTGGTCTTGTTCTGCGCAGCAGGCCTGCTGGCGCTGTCGGCGCACGCCATCCCGGCCATCGAGCACTGGCAGCATGCCAGCGGCGCCCAGGTGTTTCTGGTGCGCAGCCCGTCCATCCCCATGCTGGACGTGCAGATCGACTTCGATGCCGGCAGCCGGCGCGTGCCGGCCGAGCAGGCCGGGCTGATCGGTGGATTGACCTGGATGCTCTCCAAGGGCGTGCTGGCCCGCGAAGGCGCACCGGCCCTCGATGAAAACGCCATTGGCCAGGCCTGGGCCGACCTGGGCGCGCGCTTTGGCGCCAGCGCGTCGGCCGACCGAATGAGCTTGTCCCTGCGCACCCTGACCGAGCCCGAGCTGCTGCGCCAGGCGGTGGCCCTGGCGGCGCGCCAGATGGGCGAGCCGGCCTTTCCTGCGGCCGTGTGGGAGCGCGAGCGCCAGAGCCTGGTGGCCAACCTGCGCGAGTCCTACACCCGGCCGGCCAGCGTGGCCAGCCGCGCCTTTGCCAAAGCGGTCTATGGCGGCCACCCCTATGGCCATGAGCTCACCGAGGACAGCCTGGCCCGTGTGGGTGTGGAGGACATGCGGCGCTTTCATGCGGCTTACCTCAACGCCTGCCGCGCCCGCGTGAGCCTTGTGGGCGCAGTCGACCGCCCGCAGGCCGATGCCCTGGTGCGCGAGCTGCTGGCCCGCTTGCCCGCAGTGCCCTGCAGCCGCCTCATTCCCCTGACGGCCATCCCGGAGGTGCTGCCCCTGGCGCAGGCCAGCGAGCAGCGCATCCCCTTTCGCGCCACCCAGGCGCATGTGCTGATCGGCCAGCCGGGCATCAAGCGTGCCGACCCGGACTTTTTCGCACTCACGGTGGGCAACTACATCCTGGGCGGGGGCGGCTTTGTCTCGCGCCTGACCACCGAGGTGCGTGAAAAGCGCGGCCTCACCTATGGGGTGTCCAGTTATTTTTCCCCCGGCCTGCATGCCGGCGCCTTCACCGTGGGCCTGCAGACCCGGGCCGACCAGGTGGACCAAGCCCTGGGGGTGGTGCGCCAGGTGCTGCG